>JAGQRJ010000407.1 GCA_020425635.1 Planctomycetota bacterium
GAGAGCAAGGTCGTGAAGGCGGTGCCAATGACCAGGCCGAAGCCCGCGACCAGGAGGATCCGAAAGACCAGCGGCCGCTTGTCCCACCACTCCACAGGCCTTACCCGCTCTTTTGCTGCTGGCTGCGACGATAGAACTTGAGGAACAGGTAGATCCCCGTCGCCGTGTAGAACTTGAGCACCACGTTCGGACCCATGCGCAGCACGTCCTTGTTCGAGACCTGGACCCTCTGGTTCGCGTCGAGCTTCTGTCCGTTGAGCCACGAGCCGTTGCTCGAGCCCTGGTCCTCGTAATAGAAGACCCGCTCGTCGTTGGCGTCGAACTCGAGGGTGAAGTGCGCGTGCAGCGACGAGATCATGCCGTCGTTGACCACGATGTCCTGGTGCTGCTTGCGCCCAATGGTCACCGGCCCGTCGTTGCGGGAGCGGTCCTTGGGGCACACCCGGTAGGCGAGCCCGGCGGCCGCAGGGTCGTCCGCGCCCTCGGCTTCCTCCACCAGGATCGGGTAGGGGAACTGACGGACGAAGTCCTCTTGCGTGGTTGCGCTCGAGGTCGACGCCGCGAGCTCGTCGATCGTGATTCCCGTCGACACCTAAGCCTCCTTCACCGTGACCGAGAGTGACGCAAGCATGGCCTGAATGCGCTCCTCCTTACGACGGACGAACGGGACGTTGTCGAGCACGGTCGCGCGATTGCTCCCGCGCGGGTGCAGCACGAGCCGCCCCGAGCCGAGCAGGCAGTACTCGAATACGTCGGTGATCTCCTTGCTCATGCGCATTTCCGGCGCCGGATAGCGCTCGACGTCACCCAGGAAGCCGTGGTGGTGCAGCAGCTCGTTGTGGGTGATCTCCCAGTAGTCGAAGCGCACGTAGACCCACACCGCAGCGAAGATCAGGAGCAGGGTCGCCGCGAACATGAGGTAGAAGGTCGGCGTGGCGTAGAGTCGCACGCCGCTGAGCCAGCCCTGCACCGGCCGCACGAAGCCGAGGTCCTGGTCGATCAGCACGATCCCCAGGGTCACCAGGCCGAAGGCGAGCACCAGCGCGAGGAAGCTCCCGCGGGTGAAGTCGAAGGCGAGCACGAGCATGTTGATCGAGAAGGTCCACCAGAACAGGCGGCCCGGCCCGAGGTGTTCGTGCAGGACGTCGTTGCTGGGCACGCCGCCGCCGACCGTGTAGAGCACCCACAGGGCGGCGATCACGGCGGCGATCACGGTGGGGTAGAGGAAGATCACCTTGGAGGGCGAGCGAATGATCACCCGCTCGACCTCCGCCGCGACCTTGGCCGCAGCCGGCGCGGGGCTCGGCGTGGGCGCGGGCGTGGGCGTGGGCGCTGGCGTGGAATCGTTGGCTTCGTCGGACATGCGTGAATCTTAATCCAGGGGCAGGGTGATCGTGAACCGGGTCCCGCGGCCGACTTCGCTCTCGACGGAGATGCTCCCCCCCTGGTCCTCGATCACCTTGCGGGTGATGTAGAGGCCGAGGCCGGTGCCGTGGCGCTTGGTGGTGAAGAACGACTTCCAGATCTTCTCCAGCCGGCGGGGGCCGATCCCAGGGCCGTGGTCGGCGACCTCGAGGGAGGCCGTGCCCTGCTCGGGGTTCGCGCGGGTGGTGAGCTCGAGGACGCGCCGCTCGGGCTCGACCTGCTGCATGGCCTGGATCGCGTTGACCACGAGGTTGACCACCGCCTGCTGCACCTTGGAGGGCGCGACGCGCACCGCCGGTTCGCGCGGGTCGAAGTGTTTGCGCAGGTCGACCTTGTCGAGGCCGAGGTGCTTGCCGAGGGTCGTGAGGCTCTCGCTGACGAGGGCGTTGAGCGGGCGGCGCTCCATGGCGCCGGGCATGCCCTGGCGCGAATACTGGAGCATGTTGTCGGCGATCGTCTGCGCGCTGAGCCCGGCCTTGAGCGTCATGTCGAAGATCTCGCGGATCTCACGCGAGAGCGTGTTCAGCGCTTCGATCGGGTTCGACTCCCCCGCCGTGGCCTCCTGCGCCGCGGCCTCGGCGGCCTCGGCGACCTCGAGCCCCATTTCCGCGCAGGCGGTGATGCTCGTCAGGGTGTTGGTGATCTCGTGGGCGATCGAGGCCAGCAGCGAGCCCAGGGTCGCGAGGCGCTCGGAGTGCACGAGCTGCTGCTCGAGCAGCTTCTCGGTCGAGCGGTCGGAGACGATCCCGATCGCGCCGGTCGTCTGCCCGTCGGCGGCGCGCAGGAGCGAGGTCGTGGCGTCGAGGAAGACCTGCTCCTCCTCTTGCTCGAGGGCGATCATGCGGTGGCGGGGCTGCTCGTCGACGAGGGTCTCGACGAGCATTTGCAGCAGCGGCACCGCGGCGCGTCCGCCCAGGCGGGCGCTGCCGCCGTCGTCGCTCAGCCCGAGGATCTGCGACGCCTTCGGGTTGCAGAAGCGCATGCGCCCCTCTTTGTCGACGACGACGATCCCCTGCCCGACGTCGGTCAGGACGTCCTCGAAGAACTTGCGCGTGCGCTGGTTCTCCTCGTGCCAGGCCTGGCGGTCGGCCTCGACCCGCAGCCGCGCGGCGGCGCGCGCGAGCATGTTCAGCAGCCCCTGGCGCAGCTCGGGGGTCAGCGGCTTGCCCTGGGCGATCGGGAGGTAGCCGAGGGCGCCGCGCCCCACGCTCCGCGCCGCCGCCAGCGCGGCGTCCTCCGGGCCGAGGGCGATCACGGGGAGCTCGGGCACGAGGGAGTGGGCCTTGGCGATCAACGACTCGCCGCAGGCCGTGTCGAGGAGCATGGCGTCGACCCGGCGGGTCCGCACCCACTCCAGAGCCTCCTGGGGCTCGTGGGTGCGGGAGAGGATGTAGCCGCGCTCGGCGACGCACGCGGCGATGGCGTCGTCGAGGGACTCCTTCTCGAGCAGCAACACGTTCATAGAGGCAGCCTACTGAGCGAAGCCTATCCCCGCCAGGGGACGTGGCTTAGCGCCGCGCTCAAGCCTGAGGCTCGGAGGCGCCGGCGGCGGAGGGCGGGCGCTCGGAGGGGGTCGGGCGCGAGCGCACGCTGGTGGTCGCGATCCGGGTCGACTCGGCGGCGTTGGGGGTCACGAGGCTCAGGAGGGTGGTCCCGGCCTCGGGCGTCGGCCGGTTGTCGGTGGCGAAGATCGAGAGCCGGCCCTCGTTGTCGACGAGGAACAGCGGGAGCGCCTCGTCGCCGTAGTAGCGCTGAAAGTCCTTGTAGGTGAACTCGGGGGTGAGCCGGCTGCGCTTGACCACGTCGCCGCGGGCGAAGCGCTCGCTGAGCGAGTCGAAGGTCGCCTTCTCGCCCCACAGGGTCCGCGCCCCCGAGTGGGTCACGTCGTGGCGCTCGCTGGTCCCGCTCTTGGGGTATTGCAGGCTGTAGACCTCGCGCTTGCCGAACTCTTCGCTGAAGCGCTGAGCGGCGAGCATGTTGACCTCGGCGTTGGGGGTCAGCGCCAGCAGGCGTCCGATCCCGCCGAGGTCGAGCTCGTTGTCGACGTAGTCGCTGAGCACGTTGGCGTGCTCGGCGGGGAGCCCCGCGAGCCGCGCCTCGCTGACGTGCCCGCGGTTGGCGTCGACGAGCAGCACGGGGACGTTCATGCGCTGCAGGGCGAGGGCCATTTCGCGGGCCCAGGGGTGGGCGCCCAGGATCAGCACGCCCTGGGGCGTCGGCTGCGCCAGGCCGAGCCGATAGGCCAGCGGGCCCGCGGTCAGGCCGTAGAGCGCCACCGTGCTGATGATCACGACGAAGGTCACGGCGCCGAGCTGGGCGGCCTCGGGCATGCCGTCCTCGACGAGGCGCAGCGAGAACTCCGAGGCCACCGCGGCGGCCACGATCCCGCGCGGGGCCATCCACGCGAGGAAGAGCTTCTCGTTGAACCCCAGGCTCGAGCCCGCGGTGGAGATCCACACCATGGCCGGACGCACGACGAGGATCAGGGCCGCGACGAACCCGAGCACCCGCCAGTTGAGCGCGAGGAGCAAGGTGTCGAGGTCGACCCGGGCGGCGAGCACGACGAAGAGCACCGCGAGCAGGAGCACTCGCAGGTTCTCCTTGAAGTGAATGATGTGGTGAACGGTGACGGACTTCTGGTTGGCGAGCACGATCCCCATGACCGTGGCCGCGAGCAGGCCCGCCTCGTGGTGCAGCAGGTTCGCCCCCGCGAAGACCGCGATCACCAGGGCCAGCGAGCAGGCGTTCTCGAGCATGTCGGGGATCAAGTGCCGCTTGAGCGCGAAGATCAGCAGCCCCGCGCCGAGGAAGCCCAGCCCCGAGCCGTAGATCGCGGTCTCCATGAACCCCACGACCGTGCCCCAGGGGGTGTTCGAGCCGCGCACGACCTCGAACACGAGCACCGCGAGGGTGGCCCCGATCGGGTCGATCACGATCCCTTCCCACTTGAGCGCGGGGCCCACGGGGCCTTGAGGGCGCACCTGACGCAGCAAGGGCCCGACCACCGTGGGCCCGGTGACCACGAGGATCGCCCCCAGGAGCAGCGCCAGGCCGCCGGTCATGCCGAGGATCCAGCGCGCGGCCGCGGCGGCCAGGAGCCAGGTGACCACGGCGCCTATGCTCACGAGGTTGCGGATCACGGGGCCGACCTCGCGGATCTCGCGCAGCTCGAGGGTCAGCCCACCCTCGTAGAGGATCACCCCGACCGCGAGCGAGACCATGGGGCCGAGCAGCTGGTGCCCGAACAGCCGCTCGGGGTCGACGAAGAAGGCCTCGCCGAAGGGCAACCAGCCGTGGGCCGAGAGCTGCTGCGCCACCGGGCCGGCGAGGAAGCCAGCGAGGAGCAGGAGCAAGATCCCGGGGATCCGCGTACGCCAAGCGATCCACTGGGCGCCTATGCCCAGGGCGAGGATCACGGCCATGTTGGCGAGCACGTGCTCAGGGCTCACGGGAGACTCCAGGAGGCGCAGCAGTCTACCCTGCCCTCGAGGGCGCGGGCGCACGGGCGCGGCGCCGCGGCGACGATCCGCGCTAAGCTACCCCGGGCAGGGAGGACGACATGAGCGGTGCACGGCGACTCCTGATCCTCGTCGCGGGGGCGGCGCTGGTCGGCTGCGCGAGCCCGGGCCCGGTGCACCTGGGGCCGGTCGTGCGCAGCGCGGGGGCGACCTTCGCGGTGGGCGCCGCGGAGGTGGAGTTCACCCCGGGCAAGGGCTACCCCCTGGGCGGCTACGGCGGGGGCGCGCGCCGCGAGGAGTTCCCGTTCTACGTCGGTCAGGGCTGGCCGGGCCGCCTCGCCCTGGCCGCGCACCAGTGGTACCACGAGGAGGGCGACGACCGCCTGAGCGACATGCTCGCCTCGGCCTCGGGGACCCACGACCCGCTCACGGCCAAGGCGCTCGTGATCCGCCCGGAGGGGGGGCAGCCGATCGCCTGGGTCCGGATCGACGCGATCGGCACCACCGCGGAGATCCAGGACGCCGTCGCCGACAAGGTCGCGAGCCTGGGCTACCCGAGCTCGGGGGTCTTCGTCTCGGCCACCCACACCCACGCGGGGGCGGGGGCCTTCATGCGCGCGCCCTTCGCGGCGGTGGTCGCCATGGACAACTTCCGCCCCGAGGTCGAGCAGAAGATCGTCGACGCCTGCGCCGACGCGATCGCCCAGGCCCACGCGCGCGCGGCCCCGGCGACGATCAGCTTCGCTGCGGCGCACGACCGCGACGCCGAGGGCCAGAACGTGATCGCGTCGAACCGGCGCGCGCGGCGCTTCCCGGGCGAGGTCGCCTACGACGCGATCGACGACGAGATCGGGCTGGTGCTGTTCCGGAGCCAGGCCGACGGAGCGCCCCTGGCGCTGCTCGCCAACTTCGCGGTGCACCCGACCGTGCTCGGCCCCGACAACCTCTACTTCTCGGCCGACCTCGCCGGCGGGATCGAAGACGCGCTCGAGGCCCGGCTCGGCGCCCCGGCCCTGTTCGTCAACGGCGCCGAGGGCGACGTCCGCCCGCGGAGCCTGAAGCACGCGGGCGGGCTCATGCGCTGCCGCGAGCTGGGCGACGCCTTCGCGGAGCTCGCGCTCCCCGCCCTCGACGTGGCCCCGGTGCACTCGGCGCTGGCGGTGCGCGCGGTGCAGGGCCGGCGGGTCATGGGCCGCGCGCACACCCTGATCGCCGCGGGGCGCGAGCGCTTCCTCGACGGCAACCGCGGCCCCCAGGCCTGGGTGTTCACCCCGCTGACCCTCCCGGTGAACGCGCTGCTCTGGACCCTCGGGTTCACCAACGTGCACGTGGAGCTCACCTGGAACCTCGGGGTCGGGGTCGTGGTCGAGCTCGAGGGCCTGGTGGGCCGCAACGAGACGCGGATCGGCGGGCTGCGCCTCGTCGCCGACGACGAGGACGTGTGCCTGCTGACCTTGCCCGGTGAGCCGACCCACGACCTGGGGCTCAGCCTGCGCGAGCTCGCGCGCGCCCGCGGGGCCACCCGCACCCTCGTGGGCGGGTTGACCCTCGACCACGTGGGCTACATAGCGAGCCCCGCGGAGTATCGTCGCGGAGGCTACGAGGCCTGGAGCACGCTCTTCGGCGAGGACACCGGGCCCCTGCTGATCGAAGGCAGCCGCGCCGTGCTCGACGCGCTCTACCCCCCCGAGGCCGAGTGAGCGAGGGCGACTGGATCGTCGCGGGCTTCGACGAGGCCGGCTACGGGCCGAAGCTCGGTCCGCTGACCGTGGGCTACTCGGCGTTTCGGGTGCGCGAAGGCGAGGGCGACCTCTACACCCGGCTGTTCCCGGCGGCTCGGCGCGAGGCCAAGGGCGACCCCCACGGGGTGTGGGTCGCAGACTCGAAGAAGATCAAGCCGCGCAAGGACGGGGTCAAGCTGCTCGAGCTCGCGGTGCTCGGGTTCTGGGCGAGCGCGGGCGAGCTGCCGCCCGACCTCGGCGCCCTCTTGCGCGCGGTCGGCCAGGACCCGAGCTACCCGACCCCCTGGCTGCGTGAGCTCGGCGCGGGCCCGGTCCCGGGGCTGGCCTGGGGGGGCGAGGTCGAGCAGCGCGCGGCCAAGATCCGCGAGGTCGGGTCGGCGAGCGGGGTCGAGTTCCTCGGCTTCGGCGCGCGCGTGCTCTCGGCCGCGCAGCTCAACGCCCTCTACCGCCGCCTGCCGAACAAGGGCGCCGTGCTCTCCGAGCAGTTCGTGGGGCTCCTGCGCCAGCTCCGCGCGTTGGCGCCCGGCCGCCTGGTGGTGGTCGCCGACAAGCACGGCGGGCGCTCGGCCTACGCCCGGCTCCTGGGCACGGCCTTCCCCAACTGCGCGATCGAGATCGACGGCGAGAGCCAGGCGCGCAGCGCCTACCGCGTGGCCACCAAGCAGGGCCCGCTGTGGGTCTCCTTCCGCCAGGAGGCCGAGGACTTCTCGTTGGCGACCGCGCTCGCGTCCATGCTCTGCAAGTACCTCCGCGAGCGCGGCATGCAGGCGTTCAACGCCTGGTTCGCGGAGCGCGTGGACGGGCTCAAGGCGACCGCGGGCTACGGGCAAGACGCGAACCGCTTCCTCGAGGACGTGCGCGGAAAGCTCGACGCGCTGGAGGTCGGCTGGGATACTCTCGTGCGTGCGCGTTGACTGACCTCCAGGAGCGTGGGGTGAGTGCTCTCCGATCGATCGTGCTGCTCGCGGGCCTGGCCTGCGCAGGCTGCAGCTCCCCTCCGCCTGGTCAGGGCGACGCCCCAGACCCCGGGCCCACCTCGGGCGAGCCCGCCGCCGAGGCGCCTGCGCGCGAGCCCGCGGCCCCCGCCGCCGACGAGCCCTGGAGCGACGACAGCGAGGGCCTGAGCGCGACGATCGTGCTGGTGGCCAACGAGGTCGCCCAGGGGCGCCCGGCGCTCGCGGCCTACGCCTTCTCCAGCGACCCCGAGCACGCCTACTTCGGCGCCAAGCCCCTCCCGCGGGGGAGGTCCCAGCGCCTGACCCGCAGCGACATGCAGGGCCTGTTCGCGCGGCTCGAGGAGCGCGGCATGTTCGGGCTGCCGTGGTGGGACCAGCCGGCCGAGGGCCCCGGCGAGCTCCGCGCGGGGCTCTACGTGTGGGACGGCGGCGAGCAGCTCATGGTCCTCCGCGAGGGCCTGGCCGAGTCGGAGCGCGCGACCCTCTACGCCTGCGAGCTCGAGCTGCGCGGGCTGAGCGGCCACACGGGCTGGACCGATCCCAGCCAGGGCCCCGAGCGCACGCTGATCTACGTGACGCGGCTGGGCACCCGGGAGAACTCGCGCCCCGCGGCGCTGGTGTTCTCGAGCGACCCGGAGAACCCCTACTTCCAGCGCAGCTCGAGCGAGCAGGTCACGGTCAAGCGCTACCAACGCGCGGAGTACGCCGCCCTCGACGCCGAGCTCCAGGCGCTCGGGCTCGGCGGCCTGCCGTGGGAGACCGTCGCGCTCGAGGGCCAGATCGGTCCCGAGCGCGCGCTCTACGTGCAGGAGGGCGACTCCACCCGGCGGGTGCTCAAGGACGCGCTCACCGACGTCGGCGCGCTCAAGGCCTTCAGCGCGATCGAGCGCCGCCTGATCCGAATCACCATGTCGAAGCAGTGACCATGCCCCTCCCCTCACCTCTCGTCGACGCGGTCCTCCGCCGCCTGGGTCACTGGGAGCGCCCCCCCGCGACGCGCGCGGGCCTCGACGCGCTCTACCTCGCCTGGTGCCGCGGCGTCCCCTTCGACAACGTGCGCAAGCTGATCGCGCTGTTCTCCAGCTCGGCGGGCGAGCTCCCGGGCATGCAGCCCGCCGAGTTCTTCCAGGCCTGGCTCGACCACGGGGTCGGCGCGACCTGCTGGCCCACGAGCAACGCGCTGGCCGCGCTGCTCGAGGCTTGCGGGTTCGCGGTCGTGCGCGCCACCGGCTCCATGCTCGACCTCGGCCCGCCCAACCACGGCACTCCGCTGGTCGACCTCGACGGCGAGCGGCTGTTGGTCGACCCGGCCATGCTCACCGAGCGCCCGATCCCCCTCGCGCCTGGCCTCTACGACGACCTGCTCCCGGTGGAGGTCGAGCGCGACGCGCGCGGGCTGCGGGTGTGGTTCCCGAGCGGCGCGCACCCCGAGCTCATGCCCTGCCGCCTGCTCGAGGAGGGCGTCGACGAGGCCCGCTACGCCGAGCGCTACGAGGCCAGCCGGGCCTCGGGCCCCTTCAACGGCGCGCTCTACTTCCGCCGCAACCTCCCCGACCGGGTGGTGGTCCTCCGCGGCGCGCGCAAGCACGTGCTCGACGTGACCGGCGTCAACACCTGGCCCCTCGACGCGGCCGAGCTGAAGAAGACCCTCACCCGCTTCGGCGTCTCCCAGGAGACCCTCGCCGCGTTCGAGGCCTGCGGCGCCCTGCAGGCGACGCTGGAGTCCGAGCCGCCGCCGGCGCGCGAGTTCCCCGAGCGCCCGCCGTCGAAGCGCTAGCCCGGGGAGGTCGGCGCTACCCCCTGGCCAGCGACGCGACTCGCCGGCGGGCGGCCACGCCGATCAAGACCAGCGCGGCGAAGGTGCAGGCCCCGAGCACGAGCAGGCGCCCAGGGTGCGTGATCTCCTGCCCGAGGTAGGAATAGGCGAAGCCCGCGGGGAGCTGCCCGACGAAGGTCGCCCATACGAAGGGCCAGGCGCGGACGCCCGTGGCGCCGGCGAGGTAGCTCACCGCGTCGAAGGGGACGAAGGGCAAGAGGCGCGCGACGAGCACGGTGCTCGCGCTGCGCTCCGCGAGCAAGCCCTGGAGCTTGACGCGCTGGGCCTCGGGCACGATCCGGCGCAGCAAGGGCTCGCCGAGGGCCTGGCCGAGCACGAAGCAGATCCAGGCGGCGAGGGTCGCCTGCGCGATCGAGAGCAGCCCGCCCAGCACCCAGCCGAACAGCCAGCTGTTGGTCCAGGTCACGAGCACGGCCGGGATCGGCGCGGCGAGGGCCTGGGCGATCATGAGCGCGGTGGTCGCCAGCGGCGCCCAGGCCCCCTGCGCCGCCCCCCAGGCGCGGAGCCCGGGCAGGTCGCGCGCCATGAGCAGGCCCACCCCGCGGTCGAGCTCTGCCCGCGCCGCCGGGGAGAGCGCGTAGAGCGCGCCGAGCAGGGCCAGCGGCGCGAGGGACGCCAGGCGCCAGCCCCAGGCCAGCCGGCGCGGAGCCTCGAGTTCGGGGGGCGTCGACCCCGGAGGCGCGGCGGATTCGGGCTCCACGCTCAAGCGAACCGGGTCGGGCTGAGGAAGCCGACCTCGTGGCGCGTCGCGCCGTCGAGGGCGAGCTCGGCGAGGACCTCGCCCAGCACCGGGGCGAACTTGTAGCCGTGCCCCGAGAGCCCGGCGACCAGCGCCACTTGCGGGTGGCGCGGGTGCGCGCCGAGGACGAAGTGCTCGTCGGGGGTCTGGGTGTAGAAGCACACCGCGTGGCGCAGGACCCTGCGCTCGAGGCCGGGCAGGCTCCGCGCGAGGTAGGCGAGCACCGGCTCGGCGTCGCCTGGGAGCAGCCCCCGCTCGAGGGCCTCGGGGTGGGCGAGGGCCGCGCCTCCGGAGTGCTCGGCGAGCTTCAACTCGGGGTCGGCGCCGCGCCGGGGGAAGCCGTAGAACACGCCCGCCCCGGAGTCGCAGAGGAACACCGGGAAGCGCTCGGCGAGGTAGGCGTCGTCGGCGCAGGGCACCCACACCAGGACCTTGCGCAGCAAGGTCAGGGGCAGCTCCAGATCGGCGAGGAGCGTGGGAGCCCAGCCCCCGGGAGCCAAGATCAGGCGCCGCGCGCGCAGCGCCGTCCCGTCGGTGAGGTGCACCCGCGCGCCCTCCCCCGCGACCTCCCAGCGCACGGCGCCGACCTGGCGCAGCTCCGCGCCCAGGCGTTGCGCCTCGGCGACGTGGGTCCGCACGCCGTCTTCCACCGCGAGGAAGCCCGCGCGCGGATCGAACACCGCGCGCTCCCCGGGCTGCATGCGAAACGGCGGGAAGCGCCGCCCGACCTCAGCGGCGTCGAGCTGCTCGAGCTCGAGCCCGTGCTCCTCGGCGCTGCGCCTCGCGCCGGCGAGCACGTGGCAGTCGGCCGGTCCGATCTGGAGCAGGCCAGTCTGGGTGTAGAGCCTCCGCCCGCTCTCGCGCTCGAGCGCCCCCCACAGTTCGAAGGCCCGACGCAAGAGCGGCACGTAGCCCGGAGCCTCCATGTAGGCCAGGCGAATGATCCGCGTGTCCCCGTGCGAGCTCCCCCGGTCGTGCCCCGGCGGGTTGGGGTCGACCCCGATCGCCCGCGCTCCGCGCTTGGCCGCGTGGTAGAGCGCCGCGGACCCCGCCCCGCCAACCCCGACCACCGCCACGTCGCAGTCCCACTCGCTCACGAGGGCCCCCGTCGAACGCTCAGGCTAGCAGAGGCACCGAGACCCACCACGCTCCCCGTGGCGTAGACCCCCGAAGCGAATACCGTGGGTGCATGTCCAAACTCCGGGTCGACCTCGACGCCTACCCCCAGCTGAGTGAGCCCGGCCAGGCCGTGCTCCTGCGCAAGGAGCTGGTGTGGCTGATCCGCGGCAAGCGGCGGCTGCGGGCCTACTCGGCGCGCTGCCCGCACAAGCCCAAAGAAGGGCGGATCGTCCGCGACGGCAGCGAGCGCGGCTGCTACTTCCGCTGTCCGCTGCACTCGTGGACCTTCACGCGCAGGGGCAAGCCGACCGGCCGCTCGAAGAAGCCCATGCGCCGGCTTCCCCTGGTGATCAAGGGCGGCGTCGCCCGGATCGAACTCCCCTAGGCTCTGTCCGCAAACCTCACCACGACGTGGCGAGGTCGCGGGGTAGCCGCCTGCCAAGCAGACGTGCTGCGCCAGAGCGGGTCGGCGGCTCTGCCGCCGCGAGCGAGGCGCAAGCGACAGCGTGTACCCGGCCGCAGGCCGGGTCGCACTGTCTTGAACAACACTGCTGGCCGCACTTCGAATCCACCACGAGCGGAGCGAGTGGTGAGACGTGCAGGCTAAGCGGACACGCCCAGCTCCCGACACAGCGCAGGGAGCACGACCTCGGCCTGGGCCTGGAGGTGCGTCAGCCGCGCGGGTGGGAAGCGGCCCCCGAAGTGCCCGCTGTAATGGGCCTCGAGGTCGGGAGCGTCGCCGGGGTCGATCACGAACATGGGGCACTCGCGGGCGAGCCCCTGCTGCAGGAGCAGGTTCGTGATCCCGACCGAGAACGAGGTCCCGACGAAGAGCGCGAGTTCGAAGCTCGAGGCCGCCTCGCGCGCTCGCAGGTAGCCGTAGTCGAGGTGCTGCCCGTAGGTCTCGTCGAACCACAGCACGTGGGCGCGGATCAGGCTCCCGCACTCGGGGCAGGTGGGGAGGGTCGCCCGGCAGGGGTCCGCGCGGAAGGGCTCGAAGTCGACCTCGGCCCGCGGCAACCAGCCCTCGGGCGCGCCGAAGGTGCACCAGCGCTCGACGCAGCGCACGCGGTCGGCGCGCCCGTGGATCTCGACCAGCGCGTGGGAGCCGGCGCGCCGGTGCAGTCCGTCGACGTTCTGGGTCACGAGCAAGAACTCGCCCCGGCGCGCGGCGTAGAAGGCCTCGAGGGCGGCCAGAGCGCGGTGCCCCGGGTTCGGCTCCTTGGCGCCGAGCCCGTCGAAGCGCTCGAGGTACCAGCGCCAGGACGCGACGGGGTCGCGCTCGAAGAACTCGAAGGTCCCCACGCGGGTCACGGACTCGCTCCACACGGCGCCGGGGTCGGGGCCGCGAAAGGTCGGGATCCCGCTGGCGAGGCTGATCCCCGCGCCGGTGACCACGAGCAGGTTCGGCGCCGGGAGGTCGTCGAGGGCTTCGACCAGGGGCTCGAGCTCGGGCTCCGCCCCCACGTTCAGGCCCGGGCCGGCACCCCGAGGGCGCGGCAGAGTTCGGGGAGCACGACCTCGGAGGCGGCCGGGAGGTGGGTCAGGCGCGGCGGCGGGAAGCGCTTGACCTCGTGCACGTTGGGCCAGCTGCGGTAGTGGGTGTAGCGGCTGAGGTCGGGCCCCTCCCCGGGGTCGATCACGAACATGGGGCACTCGCGGAGCAGCGCCTGGTGCAGGAGCAGCTCGGTCACGCCGACCGAGAACGAGGTCCCCACGAACAGGATCAGGTCGAAGCTCTCCGCCGCCTCCATGACCCGGTCGTAGCCGAAGTCGCGGTGCCCGTCGTAGGTCTCGTCGAACCACAGCACGTGGGCGCGGACCAGGTCACCGCAGCCGGGGCAGGTGGGCAGCGTGTCGGGGGAGGGGTCGGCGACGAAGCTCGCGAAGTCGACGGCCTCCCGGGGCAGGGAGCCGTCGGGGGCGCCGAAGCTGCAGCCCTCGCGCGCGCAGCGCACACGGTCGGCGGTGCCGTGGACCTCGACCAGCTCCTGGGATCCGGCCCGGCGGTGCAGGCCGTCGATGTTCTGGGTCACGAGCAGGAACGGGCCGCCTCGCTCGCGGTACCAGCCCTCGAGCTCGACCAGGGCCCGGTGGCCCGGGTTGGGCAGCTTGTCGTGCAGCTTGCCGAAGCGGCTCGTGTACCAGCGCCAGGACTCGACCGGGTCGCGCTCGAAGAACGCGCGGGTGCCCAGGGTCATGACGCTCTCGCTCCACACCGCCCCCGGGTCGGGGCCGCGGAAGGTGGGGATCCCGCTGGCGAGGCTGATCCCCGCGCCGGTGACGACGAGCAGGTTGGGGGTGGGGGTGGCCTCGAGGGCCCGGGCGAGGGGCGAGACGTCGATCGACATGAGGAGCTCCAAGACCAGTGTGAACGCCGAGGGGCGGTTTGGCTTTCACAATTTCCGGGGCTGGCCCTCCTCGGCAGGCCCCTCCTCGGGGGGGCGGGGGGTGCCCAGGCAGCACACGGCGAAGCTCAGCGGCGACGCGATCAGCATCCACCACGGCCAGGAGAGCTTGACCCACCCGATCCACTCCGGGTTCTGCAGCACGAGGATCGCGAGCGCGCCCACGATCAGGGCCGCGATCAGGGAGTAGACGTTGCCGCGTTTGGTGAACAGGGTCGCGCAGAACACGCCCAAGAGCCCCGAGAGCGCGAAGGTCATGACCCCCAGCGCGAAATCGATCAGGCGCGTCTTGCCCCCTTGCTGGACCACCGCCGCGACCACCGCGAACCCGATCAGGGTCAGCCCCGCGCCGACCACGGCCCAGCGCGGCGCGGAGAGCCCGCGGTCTTCCTCGGCGGGCTCCCCGCGGGCCGCGCGCCCGCGCCGCCGCAGCGGCTCGATCACGTCCACCACCAGGCTCGAGGCGAGGGCGTTGACCGCCGAGTCGAGGCTGCTCATGGCGGCGGCGAACATGCCCGCCATGGCGAGGCCCGCGAGCCCCGACGGCATGTGGTGCATGAGGAACTGCGGGTAGACCCCGCGGTCGTCGGCGAGCACCTCCTGGGGCGCCGCGGCGCCCATGAGCTCGGGGTGCCCGTAGAAGATCGAGAGCAGGAGCCCGATCACGAGGAACAGGAACACGACCGGGATCCCCAGCAGCTGGGAGACCATGAGCGAGACGCTCGCGCGCCAGGAGCTGCTCGTGGTCAGCATGCGCTGCACGAGGTCTTGGTCGCAGCCGTAGCTGCCCATGTTCTGCGGGATCACCGCGAAGGCGGTCAGGATCGTGAACCCCGCCGCCCAGTCGTAGCCCTCGTCGCCGAACCCGCTCTTGACCAGCACGAGCTTGTCCGCGGCGGCGAGGTGCTCGTAGATCCCCCCCTCGCCCAGGAGGGGCAGCGGGATCATGTAGAGCAGGTAGGCGATCGACCCCAGCGCCGCCCCGACCACGAGCACGATCTGCAGGGTGTCGGTCCAGATCACCGCGCGGATCCCGCCCATGCAGGTGTAGGCCGTGCCCACCGCGCCGAAGAGCACGATCGCGAGCACGATCGAGCTCGTGTTCAGGTCGTCGAACAGGATCAAGCTGAACGCGATCCCGGCGATGAACAGCCGCGCCCCCGAGGCGAGGAAGCGCCCGAACAGGAACGCGACGCTGGCCGCGATCACGCCGCCCTCGCCGTGGCGCTGCTCGAGGGCGCCGTAGATCGTGGTCGTACCCGCCGCGTAGAGCCGGGGGAGGAAGAGCGCGGCCACCGCGAGCGCGCCGAGCAGCCCGCCCACGTTCATGACCAGGTAGCTCAGGTCGCCGCGGAAGGTGAGCTGCGGCACGCCGACGTAGGTCGCGGCGCTGAGCGAGGTCGCGAGCACCGAGAGCGTCACCGCCCAGGTCGGCATGCTCCGGCCGCCGAGGAAGTAGTCGTCCTTGTCGGCCGACTTGCCCGAGACGAGCGCGCCGAGGGCGAGCACGCCGAGCATGTAGCCCACCACAATGCACCAGTCGAAGGCGCCGAACGCGGCCAGGTGCAAGGGGATCACGGGGCGTCC
>JAGQRJ010000007.1 GCA_020425635.1 Planctomycetota bacterium
AGCGAGTCGGCGGCTCTGCCGCCGCGAGCGAGGCGCAAGCGACAGTGTGCACCCGGCCGCAGGCCGGGTCTCACTGTCTTGAACAACACTGCTGGCCGCACTTCGAATCCACGAGCGGAGCGAGTGGTGAGAAGTGCGGGCTAGCCCGCGGTCGCCTACAGCCACTGGTGGGTCAAGCGCCCCAGCCTGCGCGTCGAGATATCGAACAGGGTGTGGGCGACCGAGAGCCCGTTCTGCAGGGTCAAGGCCTGGGAGGTGCCCTGGCTGCGGTCCTGGTGCATGACGGGGACCTCGATGTACTCGACGCCTTCTTCCAGGAGGCGCGTGACCATGTCGGCCTGGAACCCGAAGCCGCGGTAGTTCGTGTGCCAGCGCATGACGTGGTGCCGCAGGAACAACGGCCCGCCGTTGTAGTAGCGGATCGAGTTCCCGCTGATCCCGTTGATCAGCGAGGTGTAGGCGCGCGAGATCACCTTGCGGTGGAGCGAGCGCCCGACGATCTCCACCGGGTAGAACAGCACGAGCTCTGCCGCGCCCAGGTGCCGGAGCACCGTCACGAAGGTCTCGCGAGGTTCGGCGTTGTCGCCACAGACCAGGCGGTAGTAGCGCCCCTTCGCGTGGAAGGCGCCCTCGATGAAGTTCTGCGCCAGCCCGCGGTTCACGCGGTTGGTGAGCAGCACCACGTTCGCCTCGGGGTTGGCGGCCTGGAACTCACGCACCTCGTCGCAGGTGCGGTCCCGCGAGGCGTCGTCGATCACGAGGACCTCGGCGCTGCAGCCGACCTCCGCGATCGCGCCCGTGAGCTCGGTGAGGGTCGGGATGATGTTCCCCTCCTCGTTGTAGCAGGCCACGATGAAGGTGACGTCCAGCTCCCCCTCGCGAGGGGCCACTCGAAGGGTCTCGATCTCGAACTCCGCTGCCACGTGCGAATCGCCCTTCGAGCTCAGTTCTTGAACACGTACCCTGCAGGCGCGTTCGTCCACTGGAAGGTCTTGACGCGGACCTCGGGCTTGTCCGCGAAGAACTCGTCGACCGCCTGGGTCTCTCCCGGCCAGTCCTTGATCGAGTACTCGTCGAAGATCACCACCCCTCCGCGCGAGACCCGGGGCCAGATCGCCTCGAGGGCTCGCTTGGTGGGGCGGTAGAGGTCGCAGTCGAAGTGCACCAGGGAGAAGCGTACCCCGGGGTTCGCGTCGCAGAAGGCGGGCACCGTGTCTTCGATGTTCCCCTCCACCAGCTTGACCCTGGGCTTCCAGGGAATGAAGCGGTCCTGGTCGAAGATCGCGATCGCCGCCTCGAGCTCGGCCTTGTACTGCGCTGGCGAGAAGCCGCCGACTTGCTTCTGAACCGAGTCGACCACGGCGCCGTCCTCGGGCGCGAGCTCGGTGAAGCCCTCCCAGTTGTCGAAGCCGTAGACGGTCTTCGTGCGGTCGCCAATGCAGAAGGCCTCGAGCAGGTTGGCCCAGGTCAGGAGCCCCAGCCCACGAAACACCCCCAGCTCCGCGATGTCCCCAGGGACTTCGAGGGTCTGCTCGAACAGCCGGGAGTGGGCGAGGAAGCGCTTGAGCCACTGGCGACGCGCGAGCACGGGGAACAGCTTCACCGCGTCCAGCGGGCCGATCCCGAAGGTCTGGCAGTGCGCTTCGAGCTGGTCCTCGACGGTGTCGTCGAGCCCGGTCTTCTTGAATCCGTCGAAAGCTCGTTCGTTCGCCATGCTGCCTACAGGAACTTCAAGAGGGTGGGGTCGACGAAGCGACGGGACGCGCGCAGCTCGGCGGTGAGGTCCGCGGCCGCCGCGGCGCGGAAGTCGATCGTCAGCCGGGTCTTCGTCATGTCGCGCGTGAGGTAGGTGCGGTGTGGCGTGAGGGAGGTGAACAGGACCACGTCGCCTGGCTCGAGCACCGGGGCGATCCCGCGCGCGGCATACGATTCGGCGGTCTCCGGGTCGAAGCCGAACTCCCAGGTGGCTCCCGCCCCGTGGGCCAGCTCCTGCCGGTGCTCGCCGCGGACGAGCTCGAGGCCCGGGGCGTGCTCTCCGCAGGGCGAGAGCGGCGTCCAGCACACGAGGAACTTGGGGTAGTGCCGGGTGTAGGCGAAGTCCTGGTGGTAGGGCAAGGCCGCGCCGGGGACGCCGGGTTGTTGGCGTCGCAGCATGGGCGGGAAGTGCCAGCAGAACTCCCCGCCCGCCCAGCGGCGAATGATCTCGCGCAGGGGCTGGGAGTCGAGGACGCGGTAGTTCTCGACCCGCAGGCGGAAGCGCTCACCCCGTTGGGGCACGGGCATTTCCAGGCGCTCGAGCAGCCGCAGGTCCTCGGGGTCGAGGCTCGCCTTGCGACCGTCGAGGGACGCGAAGGCCGCGCCCACCTCGGCCCCCAGCGCTCGGACCCGCTCCGCGTCGAGGACCTGCCGCAAGACCACGAAGCCCTCCTGAGCGAGGAGGTCGTTGGCCTGCTGGGTCGGTGCGCCGGGGGGGAGGGTCGGAACGTCCATGTGGCCGGGAGTATACCCCGGCGCTTTGGGAGACTCATGGCCTACTCCCGCGGGAGCCGCTTCGCGAGCCCCGCCCCTGGGCGGAGTTCGAGCCCGCTGGCTCGACCCTTAGCGCGGGCCGTCGAGCACGATCACCTCCGGCGGCTCGAGCCGGGTGACCGTGGACTCGAGGCCGCCGAGCTCGTAGGGCACGAACACCCGCCCCTGGTAGATCAACCACAGCGCGCCGTGAACCACGATCAGGCTCAGGCAGCCAAACAGGCAGCAGCCGCGCCGGCGGGGCGGGCGCGCCGCCGCGCGCTTGCCCGAGTCGACCTGCCCGCTCCCCGAGCTCGAGTCTGCGAGCTCACCCTCTCCCGAGGGCCGGGGCTTGCGCTTGCGCGCCTTGCGCGCGCGCGGTCGCCCGAGGATCCAGCCGATCGCGTAGAGCCCGCCGCCCACGAGGAACAGCCCGAGCCCAGCGAGGGTCGCGCGCTGCCCCTCCTGCCGGGTGACCTCGACCTCTTCGCGCACCAGCGGGAGCAGCCGGTCCGCGGTCGCGCGGAACGGCGCCGTGCTCGCCAGGGGCGGGCCGTTGGGGTAGGGCCGCTTGCGGAACTCGGCGACCCAGCCGGGGTGGTCCACCAGCTGCTCGGAAGCGCCGCCCGCGAGCTTCGTCGGGTTCTGGAACAGCGCCTGCACGCGCACCAGCCGCAGCCCCCACACGCCGCCGGGCCGGGTCAGGATCCAGCCGGGCCCCATGTCGGCGCGCACGGGGTCCGCGCCGCTCGCCTCGCTCATGAGCCTCAGCGGGAGCGCGCCAGGGTCGCAGTCGAGGGAGCCGGCGACGAGCAGCGGGACGCGCCCGCTGTCGCGCGCGCTCTCGGGGGCGATCACCCCGTGGTCGCCGACGGCGCTCGCGGTCTCGAGGGCCTGGTGGATCCGCAGCCAGCGGTATTCCTCGTCGGAGAAGCGGGGGTGCCAGGCCGTGGCGCCGAGCTGGAAGCTCCCGAGCGGGGCGTCGACGGTCAGGAGCGCCACGCCCTTGCTGCGGTAGTAGTCGCGGTGCCAGGGTTTGTGGGGCTTGCCGGCCCACTTGAAGCTGGTGAAGCCGTCGTTCTCGAGCGGGTAGCGCGAGGCGATCAGGAGCCCCGAGCCGCCGCCCCAGCCGCTCGTGTAGCTCTGGGTGTGCACGAGCTCGTTGCCCTCGAGCAGCTCGTTGAGGGCCCTGAGGTCGCCCCCGTCGAACAGCCCCTGGAGCACGACCACGTCGGTCTGCTTCCCGAGGAGCTCGGCGAAGGCCCGCAGGCGCTCGAGCCGGTTCTCGCCCTGCGCCAGCCCGGCCACGTCGACGGTGGCGACGCGCAGCGAGTCGTCGGCGTAGAGCGCCGTGCAGGCCAGGAACAGTCCAAACAACGCGCGCAGCACGCGGCCCTCCGGCGCCCCGAGCATAGCGGCGGAGGCCCCCCCGCGCCCCCCGCCCGCGAACCTCCGAACGGCCTCGACGCAGCGCTCCGCGCCGACTCAGCCCGCGATCATGGCCTGCACGGTGAGGGCCAGCACGGCCGCGAGGAACAGGCCCGTGAGCGCGATCAGCCCGCGGCGCTGGAGCCGCAGCGCCTGCTCCTTGCCGTCCTTCTCCATGAGCTGGGTCGCGCGCACGACCTGCCCCAGGCCAGCGATGATGTAGACGTAGGCGCCAATGTAGACCTTGTCCATGAAGATCAGGTAGGCCACGTCGGGCAGCTCTTCGTTGGTCGTGATCTGCAGCGCGACCACGGTCAGCAGCGCGGTGATCCCGATCCCTACGAGCGCGTCGACCCGCCCGGGCGGGAGCAGGAACATGAGCGAGGCGGTGAGCACCACGCAGAGCACGGGCAGGAGCAGCTTGAGCGCGTAGGCGGCGAAGGGTCGGGTGATCGGGATCTCGAGCCGCACCCGGGAGAAGCTCCCGGGCGTGGGGAAGCGCGTGTCGCCGAAGCTCGTCGGATAGCGGTGAGGTCCCACCGTGAGCGCGGGCTCGCCGATCTCGTAGCCGGGCAGCGTCAGCTCGGGGTCGAGCTTCACCGGGACCGCGTCGGGCACGTGCACCAGGACGTCGGTCAGGTTGACCGTGTCCTCGAAGTCGACGACCAGGGTCTGGCGGTCGAAGGGGTAGCTGTAGAGCGGCAGCTTGCGACTGAACAGCCCCTGCACGCGGAGCACCTGATACAGCTCCCCCGAGGGCAGCTCGATCGGCTCCTCGGTGTCGGGGGTCACGCTCAGCCCCCAGAGGTCGGTCGTGTTGACGAACTCGATCGTCTGGTGCGGCGAGAGCTCGCGGTTGCGCCAGCGAAACCACACGTAGAAGTTGACCTCGTAGGAGTGGGCCTTGAGGTCCACGCGCATGACGTCGCTGACGTAGACGCCGACGGTCACTTGCTCGGGGCCCGTCGCCGGCTGGGGCGCGGGCTCCTGCGCGCGGGCGGACCCGAGGCACAGCGACACGCCGAGCGCGACGGGGAGGAGTAGGCGGACTGCTGGGTGGGTCATGGACCACCTCCTGCGCGTCGAAGGTCGCGAGGCCGCCAGCTGGACGACCCCCCAAGCCTACGCAGGAGATCCTCCTCGCTCCAGTCATGCCGCGCGGTGGAGCTCGCGCCGGGAAAGCTCGAAAAAGTCGAGGGGCGCGTGACACCTCGTCGGCGACCCCCCGTAGTAGGGGTGCACCCGGCCGATAAGGCCCTACACGCAAAATCCCTTTCACGGACGGAATGCAGGTTCGAATCCTGTCAGCGGCAAGCGTGCCGCTGTTGAGTAATGGCAACTCACGTATCTCGCGGCTTTCTCACTCGGGTGCATACCAAACTAAGAGACTCGACTCGCCTGGCCGATCAGGCCCTACACGCACAACCTCTACGAAGGTCGTCCAACCATGGTCGGAGGGGCTGCGCAGCCCTGCGAAGCCCCTCCGGCCATGGTTGGACGAAACTCTCGCGGCTTCTTCACTCGGGCGAGTCAACGCACTAAGACGCAGGCGCCTGCTCTCGGCAGGCGCCTGCGCTACGTACCGCCTCCGCGAGCGCCCTCCGCGAGCTGCGGCGCTCACTGACAGCGTCGGGCCCCACCCGGGTCCGGTTGACAACGCGCGGCACGGAACGCCTAATGGCCCCGTGCCCGGCCGAGGCGGCCCAACACGAAGCCTGCAGGCGTTCGACTTCGTATCGAATCCTCGTGGCCGTCTCACTCGGGCACACATTCTGTACGGAGGTGAAGGTGACGACTCGCCAGACCCCGCTCCCCGAGTCTCAAATGGGACCGGCCGAGCGCTTGCTCAACGTGATCCTGAACTCCAGCGCGCACCTCTGGCACAACCGCCCGGGGCTCGACGTCGGCGGGAAGTGGATCCCGGCCACCGAGCGCCGGACCCAGGCCCACCGCGGCGCGACCCCGGTCAAGCCCGGGCTGCACGTGGCCGCGGCCGTCGCCCTCTACCGGCAGCTGCTGGAGGTCTACCAGCTCAACGCCGAGCTCATGGCGCGCTTCGCGAGCTACGCGCTCAAGGAGACCGAGTGGCGCGACCTGAAGGTCGCCTGCGCGGCGCTCATGCTCGTGCAGCCGCGGGCGGGGGAGGCGATCCGCGGGGAAGACGGCGCGGTCGCGTTCTACGACGACGACTACCGCGCGATCGGCGAGGCGATCGTGCTCTTCTACGAGCAGGGCTCGAAGGCCATGCTCAACCCCAAGGGGATCCTGCGGATCGCTCAGCTGCTCGAGCAGCCCGAGATCGCGACCCTCAACCGCGAGGCCGGCTTCGGCAACCCGGCCAGCCGCAAGCCGCCCCTGGGTCGCTGGAAGTCCGCGGCCAAGCAGTGGCTGCTCGTGCGCGAGCGCAACCTCCCCATGCTCGAGGGCCTGGTGAAGGCCGGCTTCAAGGAGACGATCAAGAAGATCGCGCGCAAGGCGGGCTACAAGCCCGACACCCAGGCCTTCTTCGAGCTCCTCGGCTGGAAGCAGAAGCAGAGCGAGGGCGGACACCGCGACGTGGGCATGGGCCAGCTCGACCTGCGGCGCGCCGAGCGCTTCGACGGCCTGAGCGAGGCCGAGGTGTGCGAGCGGATCGTGGCCGGCAAGCTCTCCTACAAGGAGGTCGTCGGGCGCCTGCCCGCGGGCATGGGCCTCACCCCGGCGATCATGATCGCGCTCTTCCCCTCGCTCTCCGACCGCGACCTGCGGCTCCTGACCCCGACCCTCGAGAGCCTCGGGCTGCTCGCCGACGCGCAGGTCCGCGCCCGCTGGGAGGCGGCCGTCAAGGCCTCCACCGACCAGCGCGCGCTGAACATCGCCAAGAACGTCAAGAACAGGGAGCTGCGCGAGGCGCTCGAGGAGGCCGCCGACGCCGCGGCCCGCCAGGCCGTGGCCGCGGCCACCGGCGAGAAGGACGTGCACGTCATGTTCCTGATCGACATTTCGGGCTCCATGCAAGGCGCGATCGAGGCCAGCAAGGACGCGCTCTCGAAGATCCTCGCGGGCTTCCCCCCCGAGCGCCTGCACATCGCGACCTTCAACACCCTGGGCACCGTGCTCAAGCCGAAGCAGGCCTCGCGGGCGGCCGTCGTGCACATGCTCCAGGGCGTCAAGGCCGGCGGCGGCACGGTGCACGCGGCCGCGGTGCGCGCGCTGCACCAGGGCGGGGTGCGGATCCCCGACGACGCGCTGCTCGTGGTGATCGTCGTCGGCGACGAGGGCGGCGAGAACGGCGAGCAGCTCGCGGCCGTGTTCCGCGAGCTCGGCTACCGGGTCGACGCCCTCGCGCTGATCGACTGCTCCCAGGGCTACCGCGGGCACACCGTGCGCCAGTGCTCGGCGGCGCTGAGCCTGCCCTTCAGCGAGATCTCGGTCACGCAGTTCGACGACCCCTATCAGGTGCCCCGGGTGCTGAAGGCGATCATGGAGGCCCCCGCGGCGTCGGGCTTCGGCGGCCAGACCGCCTGGGTCGAGAAGGTCATGCAGACGCCGCTCCTCGAGAAGGGCGTCCTGGCCTAGGCCATGGACTACCAGCGCTTCCTCGACAAGCGGGAGGAGCAGGTCCTGCCCTACCTCGGCGGCGCCGTCGTCGACGCCCCCGGGCGCGCCCTGCGGGTCAAGGCCCCGGTCGCGCCCGGCTGGTGGCGCTTCGAGCTCAGGGGTCGCGACGCGACCGCCCTCGCCCCCGCGGAGCCGTCCTTCGACGCCGCGCTCCCCCGGGTGCGCGGGCACCTGCTCGGGCCGCGGCTGGTCGGCCCCGACGGCCTCGTCGCCGAGCTGAGCTTCCTCCCCGAGGACGAGCCACCCCTGTTCGCGCCCGCCGCGGCGCGCCGCTGGCACTCGGGCGACCTGCTCTTCGAGCAGCTCGAGTTCGAGACCGAGGCCGAGGAGGCCGCGCGCCGGGCCCTCGAAGACGGACGCGGCCTGGCCGGGGTCAAGGCGGTCCCCGCCTCGCTCCGCGCCGCCTTCGCCTACGCCCTGGTCGAGCGCGCGGGGCGCGAGCACGGCGTCCCCGCGTCGCCGCTCGAGGTGCGCCAGGCGGTGGGCGAGCTCGCCAAGGGCGGCCCCGCGCGAGCCGTGGCCGAGCTCCAGCGCCTGCAAGCCCGGCGGCGCACCCAGCGCGTGCTCGCCGCGGCGGCGATCGAGGCGGGGAGGCTGACCGCCGAAGAGGCCCGGGTGACCGCGGCCCTCGCGGGGACCGCGGCGCGCCTGCTGCGCCTGCGCCGCCTGGCCGGCGAGCAGCTCGAGGTCACCTACAGCTTCCTCGGCACCCGCTTCCAGTCGATCGTCGACGCCCGCACCCTGAACGTGGTCGACGCCGGGGTGTGCCTCTCGGGCGAAGACGGCGCCCTGACCCTCGAGAGCCTCCCGGGGGTGATCCGCGAGGCCGTCGACACCGAGCAGCTGGTGATCACGAGGGCGGTTTCCCATGACGGCTGACGGCCAGCTTTCAGGGGGCCTCTCCGAGGCCCCCTCGTCCTCGCAGCAAGCTGCTCGGACTCACCCCCAACGGGCTGAGGGCTCGCGCGCCGTCGTGACCCGACAGGTTTCCCATGACGGCTGACGGCCGCGCTCCCGTCTCTCCCCGCGAGGTGTGCTTCCTGATCGGCGGCGAGGGGCAGGTGCTGTGGAGCGACGCGGGGCCCAGCCCGGTGGCGCTGCCCGACTCCCGCGCGCGCTGGGAGGCGATCTGGGCGCGACGCGGGGAGCTGGTCGAGATCGCGCACTCGCACCCGATCGGGCCGCACGCGTTCTCGCAGGAGGACCGCACGACCATGGCCGCCCTCGACGCGGCCCTCGGGCGCAGGCTGCGCTTCTCGGTCGTGTCCCCGAGCGGCGTCGTGGTGCGCGACGCAGAGGGCAACGAGACGACGACAGCGCGCGACCCCGCGGAACCCGCCTGGGTCGGCGAGCTGCGCAGACGATCTGGAATCAAGGAGTGAGGTGCGCCGTGGCGATCTTGAACATTACCTACAACGGACTCTCGTGCGACGTGCCGGCCGAGCTGCACGCCGAGACCAGCGACTTCGACCTCAAGCGGATCGCCGTGGAGATCGTGCGCTGCGGCGACCTCCCGGGCCTGCACATTGCGAACCTCGCCGACGACGCCTTCGAGCACTACGTGGTCGACCGCTTCGACACGCCCGAGGGCGGTCAGCGGCTCTACCTGCGGCCGAAGGTGCCCTTCGGCGGCGGCGCCCGGGGAGCCTAGCGTGCGCGTCGTGTTCTGCGGCGTGGGCGCGCTGGGCTCCCAGTGCGTCCTCGCCTGCCGCAACCTCGACGCGAGCCTGACCCTGATCGACTTCGACCGCGTCGAGTCCAAGAACCTGCTGGCCCAGGCCTACGTCAAGCAGTCCCTCGGCAAGAACAAGGCCCAGGCGCTCGCGCTTCAGCTCGCCAACTTCTGGGGGGTCAAGGCCGAGGCCAAGGGCGTGCGCCTCGAGGCCCACAACGTCGAGGCGCTCTGCGCCGGCGCCGACCTGCTCGTCGACTGCTTCGACAACCAGGCCAGCCGCGCGCTGCTCTCCGCGCACGCCCGCGCCGCGGGGATCCCCCTCGTCCACGCCGCGGTCGCGGCCGACGGGAGCTTCGGGCTCGTGCGCTGGGACGCGCGCTTCGTCCCCGACGCCGAGGACGCGCAGGGCCAGGCCACCTGCGAGGGCGGCGAGCACCTCCCGTTCTTGAGCCTCGTCGCGGCGACCCTCGCCCGCGCGATCCAGGACTTCGCCCGCTCCGGGGTCGAGCGGGACGCCATGATCTCCCTGGCCGCGGTCACCCCGACCGCGAGCGGCAGGGCGGGAGCCTAAGCGCGCATGACGAAGCCCGCGAAGCGTCGAAGCACCTACACCGCGGAGTTCAAGCGCCGGGCCGTGCTCCTCTGTCGCGGCAAGCCCCAGCGCCAGGTCGCGGAGGAGCTGGGGGTCTCCGTCTCGTCCTTGAGGCGCTGGATCGCGAACTCGGCGACCTACGGCGAACCCGACGCCGCCTCCAGGCACGCCGACGACTGCATGTGCATGAACTGCTTTCGCAGGGCGTTCACCTAGGCTCTGTCCGCAAACTCAGGTAATGGCCTCGCGCCGCACTCGTCGTCGTCCGACAAGGCGGGAGCCGGTCCGAGCGTAATGGGTTTACGTGGCCGGCGACCAACGCAGTCGGCGGCGACGAG
>JAGQRJ010000408.1 GCA_020425635.1 Planctomycetota bacterium
AGGCCGGGCCACACGGTCTCGAGCAACCCTGCTGGCCGCACTTCGAAGCCACGAGCGGAGCGAGGGGTGAGAGGTGCGGGCTAGCGGCGCGCGAAGCTCGGCACCGCGGGCGCCGGCGGGAGCACGTAGAACGAGGCCGACTCGCCGCCGGGCTCGGGGAGGTGCAGGTGGTTGGCCTCGCCCTTGATCAGGTGGCGCCACACGTAGGTCGCCAGCGGGACGCCCAGGATCAGGCCCCAGATCCCGAACAGGTGCTCGCCCAGGTAGAGCACGACGAGCACGGCCAGGGGGTGGAGCTTGAGGTGCGCGCCGTAGATCCGGGGGTTGAGCACGTAGGCCTCGATCATGTGCACGATCACGACCATGATCAGCACCGCGAGCAGCAGGCCCACCCCGCTCTGCTGCAGGGCCACGAGCGCGATCGGCACCGTGGAGACGAACACGCCCACGATCGGCACGAAGCTGCAGAGGAACACGACCACCGCGAGGAAGCCCGCGCCGGGGATCCCCAGGATCAGCATTCCGGTCGCGGTCAGGGCGGTGTTGATCAGGGCGATCACGGTCTGAGCCTCGAAGGCCTTGCCCAAGAGCCGCGCGAAGGTCGCGATCGAGGGCGCGACCTCCTCCCACACCTCGGCCATGCGCGAGTTCTGCAGGAGGTTCACCCCGCGCCCGAGGCGCTGCATGTCCCACACGATCATGAACGAGAACAGGAGCGCGAGGAACACGGTCAGGATCCCCTTCCACAGCCCGGAGACGATCCCCTTGAGCCCCGGGATCAGGTAGGCCTCCTGGACCTCGAGCAGCGAGTGCGAGATCGTCTCGCTCACCGCGCTCTGGTGCGCGGGGTCGCTGACGTAGCCCGAGAGCTGGTGGATCAAGCCCTCGTCCTCGCCGCGGCGCTTCGCGCTGCTGAAGGTGGCCCCGAACATGCCGCCCTGCACGGCGGCCTGCCCCGCGACGATCGGGCGCTGGCCGAGGGCCGTGCCGACCCGCACGTCGAGGAAGCGCTTGGGGTCGTCGATCCGCTTGAGCTTGTTGACCTGCTCGCGCCCGTCCCTCAGCGCCCCGGGGATCGTGGCCCAGCCCAGCCCGACGAAGGAGCCCACGATCGCCGCGTAGACGAGCACCACCGGGAGCAGGCGCGAGGAGAAGCGACCCTGGATCCGGTTCACGATCGTGCTGGTTATGTAGCTCAGCACGAAGGTGAGGAAGATCAGGCCGAAGAAGTCGCGCAGCTCGTAGAGCAAGAACAGGAACCCCGCCCAGATCCCAATCTTCTTCATCGGGAGCCGCAGCAGCGGCCGCAACAGCGGCGAGCGGAAGGGCGAGCGCAGGGGTCCCTGTGGAACGAGCGGCCGCGACACTACACGCCCCCCGAGCGGACCGAGCCAAAGAACAGCACCAGGCCCAGGAGCCCCGCGCCGATCAGCCAGCCGACCGCGAGCAGGGCCGAGAGCGGGAAGTTCCCGATCCAAGGGGTCAGGTCGGAGTGCAGGAGCAGGTAGCCGGCCCCGAGGAGCATGGCCGAGATCACGATCCCGACCGCGATCCGGTTCTGACCCTGGGCGTGGGCGCGCGAGAGCTGCTCGAGCTGCGCGATCCCCACGTTGACGTTCACCCCCTCGTCGCGCAGGCGGCGCAGGATCAGGCGCAGGTCGCGGGGGGCGGTCTCGAGCAGGTGTGTGGCGTCGGCGAGCACCCGGCGCGGGGTGCGGCTGAAGAAGCTCGGGTCGGTGAGCCGCTTGAGGAACACCTTGAGGATCAGCGGGCGGAACTCCTCGACCGCGTTGAGCTCGGGGTAGAGGTCGCGGCCCACGCCCTCGATCGTGGCCAGCGCCTTGCCCACCAGCAGCAGGTCGGCCGGGATCTGCACGTCGTGGCGCGAGATCACGTCGAACACCTGCTGCAGGAAGGCGCCGAGGTTGATGTTCGCCAGCTCCATGGACTGGAAGCGGTGAATGATGTCGTCGACGTCGCGGCGCAGGGCGCGCACGTCGACGTTCTCGTCGATCAGGTCGAGCCGATAGAACAGCCGGATCAGGCGGTCGAGGTCGTGGGTCAGGATCCCCACGAGGAAGCTCAGCAGCTCGTCGATCCGGTCGCGGTCGAGGCTGCCCATCATGCCGAAGTCGATCACGCACAGCCGGTGCCCCTCGACCACGAACAGGTTCCCGGGGTGCGGGTCGGCGTGGAAGAAGCCGTGCTCGAAGGTCTGGGTCACCGCGAGGCGGATCCCGTTCTTCGCGAGCTGCACGAGGTCGAGCTCCTCGTGCTCGTGCAGCTTGGGGTCGCTGAGCTTGATCCCGTCGACGAACTCCTCGGTCAGGATCCGCGAGGTGCTCAGCTCGCCGATCACCGCCGGGACGTAGATGTCCGGGTCCCCCGCGAAGTTCTTCGCGAAGCGGCGCAGGTGGTAGGCCTCGATCTCGAAGTCGATCTCCTTGATGATCGAGCGCTGGAACTCGGTGACCAGGCCCACGGGGCGGTAGCGCCGGAGCTCGGGCAGGCGCTCTTCGGCGACCTCGGCCAGCCACTGCAGCAGCCCGAGGTCGGTCTTGATCACCTTCTCCAGGTTCGGGCGCTGGACCTTGACCACGACCCGGCGCCCGTCCTTGAGCTTGGCCAGGTGCACCTGGGCAATGCTCGCCGCGGCGAGGGGCTGCTCGTCGAACTCGGAGAACACCTCGTCGACGGGGCGCCCGATCTCGGCCTCGATCAGCGCGCGGATCCCCGAGGTGTCGAAGGGCTTGACCTTGTCTTGCA
>JAGQRJ010000409.1 GCA_020425635.1 Planctomycetota bacterium
CCGAGGCTACGCCGAGACCGAGACCGAGACCGAGACCGACGCCGATCCTGAAAACCTCACGGCCACCAAGCCGTAGGGGCGGAGCTTGCCTCCGCCCGCCGTCGCGCTTCCCCGCGTCGCTCTCTGTCCGAGACCGAGACCAGGCGCCTGCGCCTGCGGCCCGTTGGGGGTGAGCCCTCGCAGCTTTGCTGCGAGGGCGAGGGGGCCTCGGAGAGGCCCCCTGAAAACAGGCGAGGGGGCCTCGGAGAGGCCCCCTGAAAACGCGTCGCGCGTTAGCGGATGGCGCTCACGCGCAGGTTTCGGAAGGTTGCGTCGGTGTCGTACCACTTCATGACCCCGACCCGCCCCGGCTCGACCCCCTGGCGCAGCTGCACCTTCGCCGCGGTTCGCCCGGCGACCTCGACCTCCACGCTGCGGGAGTCGGTGATCACGGCGAGGGTGGTCCAGCCTTCGTCGGGGAACACGCAGAGCCGGGTGTCGAGGTGCACCCACGAGCCGTTGGTGAGGCTCGCGACGCGAACGAACTTTGGCTTGCCCTTGGACTCTCGCCGGACGATCTCGAGTTCCTGGGGCGAGAGCTGCGCCAGCACCTCGTCGTGGTGGAACACGTAGGCGAGGAGCATGTTCTCCGCGTCGCGCGCGGCGAAGAGCACCCCGGCGTAGCTCTGGTCGCGGGCGTAGTCGAGCTGAAGCTCGACCTCCAGGCGGTAGGGAGCGGAGACGCTGGGCTCCTTGCGCGCGAGCCCGGCGAACTCGAACTCGCCCAGCCCGCAGCCCCGGCCGAAGAGCTCGCCGGAGGCGCGCTCCGTCCACACACCGCCCCACAGCGGCGCCCAGCGCTCCCAGAGCGGGGAGCTCCTCGGCGCCGGGGGCGGGCCGGCGGCGTTCCCCGCGCAGAGCGCGAGGATCCGCTCCTCCGCGGGGGTGCGCTCGCGGGCGCCCTCGCCCAGCTCACGGACCCGGGCGTAGTCTCCGCAGACCCCGTTGAGCTTCAACGCGAGCTTGGCCAGGCGCGCCGAGCGGGGGTGCGCCGCCAGCTCTTGCTCGACCTCGTCGAGGGCGGTCCAGGCGTCGAACTGACGCAGGTAGCGCGCGTCGAGGTCGCCGAGGGTCGCGCGCTCGAGCTCGCGCTCGTCGCTCAGCATGCGGCGCGCCTTGCGCAGCTCTCCGTGAGCGAGCTCACCGCGCGCGAAGGAGCGCGCCTTCTCGAGCTCCGCGTCGGCCCCTTCCCAGTCCCAGGCGCGGACCTTCGCCCGGGCCTCGTCGAGGGCTGCGTCGAAGGCCACCCGGTCGCCGGAGTCGGCGGGGCTCGCGGTCGGCTGCTGCGGGTCCTGGGGGTCGGAGGTCGGCGGAGGCGGGTCCAGGACGGCGCCCGGGAGCGGGGCATCTGGAGCGGTCAGCGGCCGACTCGGCCCTGTTCCCGCCAAGGGAGAGAGCACGATCAGCGCGATCAGGCCCAGCGCGAGGCCGCCGCCCGCGCCCAGGGCGAAGCCGAGCATGCTGCGGGGGCTGCGCGCTGGGGCGATCGGCGTCTCCCCCACGAGCAGCAGCTGGCGCAGGGAGAGGGCCAGGCCCGCGGCGCTCTGGGTCCTCCGGGCCGGGTCGGTCGCCAAGGCCTCGAGCACGATCGCGTCCAGCGCGGCGGGCACGGGGTAGGGGCTGAGGGTCGAGGGAGCCGGCGGGTTGCCCTGCAGGATTCGCCGGGTGACCTCGGCCACCGAGCCGCCGGGGTAGGGCGGAGAGCTCGTGAGCAGCTCGTAGAGCATGGCCCCCAGCGCGTGCACGTCGAACAGCGCAGAGGCCTGATCCCCTCGGACCTGCTCGGGCGCCATGTAGAACGGAGTGCCCAGCACCTCGCCGGCCGTGGTCAGCGTGGGGGAGGCGCTGTCTCGGGCGAGCCCGAAGTCGGTGACCCGAGGGTGCCCGTGGGCGTCGATCAGCACGTTGGCGGGCTTCAGATCGCGGTGGATCACCTCTTGCCCGTGGGCGTAGGCCACCGCGTCGGCCACCGGGATCATGATCTCCAGGGCCTGACGCCAGGGCAGCGCTCCACCCGCGCGCAGGCGGTCTTCGAGGCTGGTCCCGTCGATGTACTCCAACCCCAGGTAGTGGGTCCCGCTCCCCGGGTCCTGACCGACGTCGAAGCAGCGCACGATCCCCGGGTGCTCGAGGCGCGACGCCAAGCGCGCCTCACGCTTGAAGCGGGCCAGGGCCTCGCCTTGAACGTGCGAGGGCAGGACCTTGAGCGCGACGTTCCCCGGCAGGCCCTGGCGCTGGGCGCGGTAGACCGTGGCGTAGCTGCCCTGACCCAGGCAATCCAAGATCCGGTAGCCCCCGAGCTCGCGGGGCGCGGAGTGCGCGTTGCTGTTGCGGGGGTCCCTCACTCTGGAGACTCCTCCTCAGGTCACCAGCGTAGCTGCCCGGGCCCCTGGCTCCAATCCGAAGCGGAGGAAGGAGCCGCGGCGGCGGCTCAACCTTCCAGGCGTTCGAGCTTCTCGCGCAGGACGTTGCGCGCGCGGTAGAGCCGGATCTTCACCGTGCCGAGGGGCATGTCGAGGCGCTCGCCGATCTCCTTCACCCCGAGCCCCTCGAGGTAGTGCAGGACGACCACCGCCGCGTACTTCTCCGGCAGCTCCTGGATCGCGCGGCGGACCACGCGGCGAGCCTCCGCCTCTTGGCTCGCCTCTGCGCCCGTGAGCGCGTCGGCGTCGGCGGGGTCGATCCCCGGCGCCTCCTCGCCGGGAGGCGAGAGGCTGACCGTGCGCCGCACCCGGGCGCGCGCGCGGGCGTTGAGCGCGTAGTTGGTGGCCAGGGTCATGAACCACGGAGTGAACGGTCGCGCGGGGTCGTAGCGCTGGAACTGCTCGTGGAGCCGGAGGAACACGTCCTGGGTGACGTCTCGGCTGAGCTCGGCGTCGTAGGTCAGCCGGTAGGCCAAGGCGTGGATCCGACCCTGGAAGTGGCGGACCACCTCGGCGAAGGCGTCGTGGTCTCCTCGCTGGGCGCGGAGCACGACCGCGGGGTCGAGGTCGGGGTCCGAGCTCACCGGGGCGAGGTCCGTCGGCCGATCACATGACCTCGCGCAGGAGGTCGATCAGCCGGCGCTTGCGGGCCGGGTCTCCGCCGAACTCGGCGTCGCGCCGCCGCAAGCCGTCGGTGAACTCGAAGGCTCGCTCGCGCAGGCCCAGGTCGCGGTAGGCGAAGGCGAGCTCCTCGGCGACCTCCCACCAGCGGTCGCGGTCGAGGTCTTCGAGCGCCCGCAGCAGCTGAACGTAGCCCTCCAGCGCTGGTTGGGCTAGCCCCTCGGCGCGGGCCAAGCGGGCCAGCTCGAGGCGGACCCCTACGCGAGGCTCGCAGGCCTCGAGCCACCCGCGCGCCTCTCCGAAGTGCCCAGCCTCGCGGGCCATGCCCGCGAGGGCGACCAAGGCGCTGTCGCGCAGGGCGAGGTCGGCGTCGTCGCGCAGGCTGCGATAGAGCGCCTGGGCTTGCTCCACGGAGCCCACCGCGCGCAGCTCCGCGGCCAGCGCCAGGCGCTCGACGCTCGAGCTCGGCGCGGCCGCGACCCACGCGCTGAGGAGCGCGCGGTAGCGCTCGAGCTGCGGGGCGCTGAGCTCCGCGCGCTGGCGCAGCTCGGCCAGGGCCTTGCGCTCGAGGGCGTCGGCCGCGGCGCGCTGGTCGGGGTAGCGGTCGCTGAAGACGCGCGCGGCGTTTGCGGCGTCAGCGAAGCGGCCGAGGCGTAGCAGGGCGTGCACGCGCAGCGCCTCGACCTCCAGCTCCCGGGCGCCGAGGCGGACCCCTGTCCCCACGGAGGAGCGGGCCACGAGCTTGCGAGTGCCGAGGGTGGCGCGAGCTGCCTCGGCGCGGGCGAAGGCGCGCGGGTCTTCACCCTCGGCGGCTGCGCGGAAGCCCTCCTCGGCCTGAGTGTAGAGCGCTCGCCCCCACTTCAGCTCGAGGGGGTCCGGCGGGCGCTCGGCCTTGGGGTCGGTGCCGCGCACCCAGCGCTCGGCGAACTCCTGGGCCTCGAGGGGCGGGAGGCGAAACACGAGCTCCGCCCGCTGGGCGCGCAGCGCCTCGAGCATGTCCTTCCTGCGGGTGAGGGTCGCCGGGGGCAGCTCGGGCGACGGCGAGGCGCCGACGAAGGCCTGGATCGCGTCGAGCTGGGCGTGCACGTCGGCAGGCGCGGGCGCGCGGCCCCCGAGGAGCTCGCTGCTGCGGCGCGTGAGCAGGGTGAAGCGCTCCTCGACCAGCACGCTCAGGACCGCCCCGGAGGCGGGCAGGCCCCGCGGGAGCTGCTCGAGGTAGGCCTCTGCCCGCGAGAGCGCGAGCTGGCTGTCCTTGGCGAGGACCGCCACCGCGACCAGCCGCTCCCGGCAGAGGGTCAGCAACGCGGCGCGCTGCTCCTGGTCGAGGGTCGCGTCGCCTTCGATCGCCTCGGCGGCCGCAGTGAGCTGGGCCTCGACCGCCAGCAGGTCGCCGCGACGGCCCTGAGCCTTCGCGGCCTTGAGCGCGCGGGTCGCCGCGCTCAGGGCCGCTTCGCCTGGCGACTCGCGCGCGGCGGGCGTGGCGCCTTCGGGCGGCGCGCCGACCCCGTCGTGGGTCGGCAGGTAGCGGTAGTAGGTCTCGAGGGTCAGCGTGGCGAAGGCGGTGCCGAGCACCCGGTCCTGTCCGAGGTAGCCGCCGCCCAGCCACGAACCGAGCTCGCAGCCGGGGGCGCGCTCTTGCTGGGCCACCAAGCTGTCGCGCACGATCGGGTTGAACGCCTCCCAGTCCTCGCCCCCCACCTGGTAGAGCGCGAGCGCGGCGTAGTAGGTCCCGTAGAGGTTGTAGACCCCGCGCTCGACGATCCGCGGACCGCCGGCGTAGCGGATCAGGCGCACCGCGTTGGCGTTGCGTCGCGACGAGGGCGACTCGCCGAGCATGATCCGCAAGAACAGCCCGCTGGCGTTCATGGCGTCGGTGGTGTTCTGTCCGCGCATGACGTAGCCCGTGGTCCCGTCGGCGCTCGAGACCCGCTCGAGGAAGCGCTTGACCACCCTGAAGTTCTTCTCGCTGACGCGGGCGTGGGCCTCGCTCGCCGACTTGAGCGAGAGGGCGACCCAGGTGTTCACGCTGGTGTCGCCGCTCCACTGGGCGTCGCTGTCTGGGTAGCGCCAGCCCCAGCGTCCACGGCGGCTCTCGAGGAAGTCCACCGAGCGCTGGAGCGCGGCGGCGACCGCTTCGTGCTCGGGCTCCAGGTTCGCGAGCTCCGCGAGCGCGAGGGTCCCGATCGCCTGCTGGTAGTAGAGGTGGTGGGCGTGGCCGGGAGAGAGGAAGACCCCGCTCTCGCGGCAGCGACGCACGAGCCAGTCGCGCCCGTTGGCCAGCAGCTCGCGGTAGGGGCCGTCGGTGGCCGGCGAGTGCCCCGCGGCCAGGAAGGCCAGCAGGGCGAGGCCCGTGCGACCGACGTCGGAGCTGGCGGTGCGCGAGTCGCCCGGGGCGTGGCGCGGGTCGAGCGCGCCCCAGGCCCCTTCGCCCGTGCGGTGCCGCGCGAGCCACTCCAAGCCCGCGTCGCGCGCGCCCTCGCTGGCTGCGTTGGGCCCCTGCGCGCCCTGGGTCGTGTCGCCGCCCTTGCCCACGGCCCCGCGACCCCCAGCGCCTTCGAGCCCGAACAGCACGCTCGTGTCCTGGGCCGACGGTCCGTTGAGCTTGCCCAGGGCTTCCTGGTTCGGGCGCTGCAGGTCGACCTGCGCCGGGAGCGGCGGCGTCTTGAGCAGCGAGGCCACGGTCTCCCGGGGCTCGCGCACCGCCTCTTCCTCGATCCGGGTCTGGGAGCGGAGCGCGACCTCGATCTCCTTGGGGACCTCTTTGACGTAGCGGGCGACCGTGAACAGCGAGAGCACGAGCAGCAAGAGCGCGTGCGTGAGGAGGGCGAAGGCGTAGGCGGGAGACGCAAACACCCCGTGCTGCACGCGGGTCCGCAGGTCGGCGAAGCCCGGCTTCGCGCCTTTGCGCGGCGCCTGCACCGGCTTGCGCGCCTGCTTCGGCGCGCTCTTCGCGCGCGGC
>JAGQRJ010000410.1 GCA_020425635.1 Planctomycetota bacterium
AGGCGGCTGCTGACCGCCCTGCCCCCCGGGCGGGGGCGGCTGCTGACCGCCCTGCCCCCCGGACGGAGGCGGGGGGAAGATCGGGGCCCCGTTGGCGTCGGTCGCCAGAGGCTGCCCGTCGGGGCCCAAAGGGCGCCCCTGGCCGTCGACGGGCACCGGCCGTCCGTCCGGCGTCTTGAGGGTCGGGTGGGTCCCGGTCTGATTCTTCACCGGCTGTCGGGGCTGCTGCGGCTGCGGGGCGTCGGCCGGGTGCTCGGGGAGGTCTCCGGGCCAGGTGGGCGGGGGGAGGGCGAGCCCGTCGACGGCGTAGGCCTTGAACGGCATGGCGCCTTCGACCCCCGCCCACTCCACGGCCAGCGCCCGGGGCAGCCGCGCCGCGGTGGCGAAGGGCGCCCGCGTCCCCAGGCCCTGGGAGATGGTCACCCCGGCCTCGGCGTTGTGCACCCGGAGCGTGACCCAGGCCGGGCTCGGCCAGCGGTCGATCACCGCGTGGCCGCCCAGGCCCTGCACGCTGTAGCGGTGGGCCTCGAACTCCCAGGCCTCGGTGACCTTTCCGGTGTCGTCGCTGAGGCGCACGGTCAGGGTCTGCGACCCGCTCGGCGGCTTGGGCAGGAAGATCACGACCGCGCCGCCGCCGAGGAAGCGATTGCGCGCGCCGTCGCGCAGCGGCCGGGTCGTGTGCAGCCAGCGCGGGGTCTGGCCGCCGTGCTCGACCGCCGCCGCGAAGGCGAGGGCCGCCGCGATCGGCGTGTTGTCGGGGTAGACGACCTGCAGGAAGCCGATCACCGGGGCGATCGAGGGGCGAGCGAGGGTCCCGAGCAGCGAGCTCTTCAGCGCCAAGTGCGCTCGGTCGACGCGCTGGCGGTAGCGCTCGCGCTCCTCTGGCGTGAGCCCCCCCGGCGCGCTCAAGCTCTGGGCGACCTCGAGGATCGCGAACAGCTCTTCGCCGCGCAGCTCGGGCCTCGGGTCCGAGAGCCACGTCGGGGCAGGGTCGGGGCGCTCCGCGACCAGGCACGAGCGCGCGTAGCCCCGCAGCACGTAGGCGACCGCCACGTCGCGCGCGAGCTCCTGCAGTCGCCCCAGCGCGTCGGCGCGCGGCGCGGGCAGGCCGGTGAACAAGGCCTCGACCGCGTCGCGGTCGTAGGCCTCGGCCGCGGAGATCAGCCCGCGCTCGAGGCGGCCGCTGGAGACTGGATCCAGGCCGTAGGTCACCTGGCTGATCGCCTTGCAAGCCTCCTCGATCCTCGCCGCGTCGTCCCGCGCCCGCACGTCGCGGTTGACGCTCCCCGCGAAGATCGCCTCGACGCTCGGCCCTTCGTCGGCGAAGTCCTCGCTGGCGTCGAGCAGCTGCTCGAAGGCCCCCACGATCAGGGCCTGGGTCTCGTCGAGCCCCTGCTCTTCCTCCTCTTCGTAGAAGCGCGCGATCTGTTCGCGGAGCGCCGCCGAGAGGAGCCTCGCCCGGCCGAGGTTCGCCAGCGAGCCGCGGAGCTCGGTGGCCAGGCGCCCGATCCGCGCGCGGGTGTCGACGCTCGCGTCGAACTCGGGGAGCGGCTCGACCTTGGGGTCCGCGGCGGGCTGGGGGTCATTCGCGGGAGGCGGCACCACGGCCGGGGGCGGAGGCTCGGGCGGGCGGTCGACGCGCAGGTAGACGCCGTAGCCGACCGCGCCCGCGACCGCGAGCAAGACCAGGACGAAGGGCAGCACCGCGTTCGAGCCCGTCTCCCGCGGGCGGATCACCACCTGGTCCATGCTCAGGACCGGCGGCGTGCTCGACGGCGCGCGGGATTGGGCCGGAGCGGCGCGGGTGGTGAGCGGACCGGTGGGCCCGCTGCGGTGCGCGGGGTTGCTGTCGGTGAGCGGCAGGCGCGTCGAGGCTCCGCGCTGCGGCGCCGCGGACTCCACCAACGGGGCGCCCGTGTGCAGGCGCCGCAGGTCCTTGACCAGCTCCTTGGCGTCGGGGTAGCGGTCGGCGGCCTCGCGAGCCGCCATGCGCTCGATCACGTAGGCGAGGTCCGCGCTGACCTCGGGCACCCGTTCGCGCACGTTGGGGAGGTCCTGGTTGATGTGGCGGTTGATGATCTGCAGCGACGACGCGCTGCGGTCCTCGTCGAAGGGGATCAAGCCCGTCAGCATGCGCCACATGCACAGCCCCAGGGAATACACGTCGGAGCGAATGTCCAGCGGGTCTCCGAGGGCTTGCTCGGGGCTCATGTAGAGCGGCGTCCCGAGCACCATGCCCGTCTGGGTCAGGTTCGACTGCTCGTTCTCCACCTGCTTCGCCAGGCCGAGGTCTGCCAGCTTCGGCACGCCGTCGGGGGTCAGGAGGATGTTCTCGGGCTTCACGTCGCGGTGCACGATCCCCTGGGAGTCGGCGAAGGCCAGCGCCTCCGCGACGCCGAGCGCGATCGTGACCACCCGCGCCTCGTCGACCTTCCCTTGGGCGCGGAGGAGGTCTTCGGCCGTGCCGCCGTCGACGTATTCGAAGGCGATGAAGTGCACGCCGTTTTGGTCGACGCCGGTGTCGAACACGGTCACGACGTTGGGGTGGGCGAACTTCGCGGCGGCGCGCGCCTCGCGCATGAAGCGGTCGACGAACTCTTGCTCGCCGGCGAGCTTGGGCTGGAGGACCTTGAGCGCCACCAGGCGATCGAGCCCTTCGTGCCGACCGAGGTAGACCCGCCCCATGCCCCCCTCGCCGAGCTCGCGCTCTACGGCGTAACCGCCTACGGTCTCGGGCAGGGGAGGGGAGTCGGTCATGTCTGGGGTCGCCTCTGGGACACTAACACGGGCGCCTTGGTTCGGTTTCGCGCGAAGGTCGAGCGAAATCGCCCGGATCGGCGCTCCAGGGTAGCCTCCGCCGGTCGAACGCGCAGGCGTCAGCCGCCTCGGTGGCTCCAGGCCGGATCCGGGAGCAGCCAGGCGCAGACCTCGCGCTGAACCGCCTCGCGCACGCGCCCCTCCCCGCGGCGCAGGCTCGCCCGGTCGAGGGCCTCGCGCAGCGGCTCGAAGCGGCCGGAGCGCACGAGGCTGCCGAGGGCGCGCCACACGTCGACGGCTTCCCCTCCGAGGAGCGCCAGGTCGCTGGCCTCCGAAGGCGTGCAGCCCACGGCCCCGGCGGTCACGGGGCTGGGGTCGTGCACGTAGGCCTCCAGCAGCTCGACCTCACGGGCCAGCCGTCGATCCCCTGGCCCGCGCTCGGGGTGGGACCACAGGGGAAGCAAGCTGCGCAGCGCGGCCAGCCCGACGCGGCTCCACGCCTCGAGCCCGTGGGCCTCGAGTCCGTTGACCCACGCCTCGAAGGACCCAGGGCCGGCGGCGCCCGGGCGCAGGGTCGCCGCCGCCGGCTCGCCCAGGTGCGCGGCGAGGGCCACCGCCCCGGGGCGCAGCTCGCCGGCGCGCCCGAGCTCCTCGAGCAGCGCCACCCCCGCCGCGAGCTCGCCGCTCGCGTAGCGCCTGCGCAACTCCGCGCGCGCGGCGTCGCTCATGAACGGCCTGGAAAGCGAGCGCGCCCCACGCGCCGCTAGGCCGGGAGGGCGCGCACGACCAGCCCCAGCTGCTGCGCGACCTGCTGGATCCGCTCGCGGTGCTCGTCTTCGCGGTAGGGCTGCCCGTAGACGAAGCACACGATCCCGGCGTTGACCAGCACGCGGAAGCACGCCCAGCACGGGCTGGCGGTGGTGTAGATCGACGCGTCCCCCACGGCGACCCCCCGCCGCGCGGCCTGCGCGAGGGCGTTCATTTCCGCGTGGATCGTGCGCACGCAGTGCCCCCCGACCATGTCGTGGCCAATGTCGTCGCAGTGCGGGAGCCCGCGCACCGAGCCGTTGTAGCCGGTCGCCACCACCTGCTTGTCGACGACGATCACCGCGCCCACGTGCTGCCGGTCGCAGGTCGCGCGCACCGACGCGGCCTGCGCGAAGCCCATGAAATACTCGTCCCACGACGGCCTGGTCATGCGCCCTCTCGATCCGACCCCCTCGATAGATAGCACATGGCGCGGCGGAGAGCGCCCCACGCCGCGGGGGGCGGAGCTCGCCTCCGGCCCCCGGCCCCGAGGACCGCCCAGGGACCTCGGCCACCGAGCCGTGGGGCGGCCCTGCCCCGCCCCACGCCCGCGACCCTGCGGGCTCCCGGGCCTGGGAACCATCGGGCGAGTGTGCAGATCTGCGCAAGTCCAGCTGACCCCGAACCGGCTCACGGGAGCGCTAACTCCTTTGTTTGTAAGTGCGTGAAGCCAGGAGGCGCCCTGGCATGGGCCTTGCCTTAGACCTCCCAGCCAGGGTTGGCAGACAGGCAGAAAGTGCGAAGCACATGAAGAACACAGGGAAGCTTTTCGGGATCGTGCTGGCGGGATTCGGGCTCGCCATGGGCGTCGGGGGCTGCGGCTCCAAGGGCGGTGGCACGCGTGGCGCCACGCAAACGCAGCAGGGATCGCTGCTGGTCACCGCCGGGGTTCAGCCCCTGACGCCCGCCTCGGCCGACACCGTGAGCGCGACGGTCGACCTCGCCCCGCTGGGCAACCCCCAGGTGAGCGAGGTCTACGACGTGACCACGCCGGCGGGCGAGGCCTTCGCGATCAACCTCTTCACCCGCAACCGGGGCAACGTCGGCGACGTGCGCGTGTCCCTGGCGCACCTCCTCGACGGGGGCGCGGCGCCGGTGGGCACCTCGACGATCGTGCGCGCCGGCGTGATCCCTGTGGGCGGCGGGCTCGTCGACCGCTCGCCCTGGCTCGACAGCGCGGGCGACGGCTTCAGCCGGATCTCGCTCCAGGGCAGCGTCACCCAGCCCCAGGTCTACGCGGTCCAGGCCGAGACCCCGGCGGGCGTGCAGACCGCGCTGATCCGCGTGGCGATCGGGCCGCGCTCGCCGATCAACGTCGACGCGCAGCTGCCGATCCCCGCGCCCTTCGTGCTCGACCACCGCACGCTCTACTCGAGCGACTCGTTCCAGTTCGGGCTGCCGACCTGCGCGACCTCGGGCGACCGCACCACGGTGGTCGCCTACGAGGGCGACGACGGCGACCCGTTCAGCGGTAACCGCTACGAGCTGCGCATGCAGTACGACCGCACCACCGGCGCGGTCACGGGCGGGGCCTCCGACGAGCGGAGCCCCGACCGCAACAACTGGCGCGACCACGAGATCGCGGCGCTGTTCAACGTGCTGGCGGTCGTCAAGAGCGGCGAGAACGCGGTGAGCTGCCGCCTGTCCTTCGACCGCGGCGCGACCTTCGCGCAGACCGCGACCTTCCCCGCGGGCCTCGCGCAGTTCCGCGCGCGGCTCGTGCAGTGCGCCATGGCCGCCGACTACACCCTGGCGGTGCTCTACTGGCGCCCGGGCGCCGACTTCCTCAGCGAGCTCGTGCTGGTCGAGGGCACGCCCTCGAGCGTGGACGCGAACGGGTCGCCGACCGCCTACGCCTTCGGAGCGCCCCAGGTGATCCACCGGACCGCGCAAGACGCGACCCCGGCGATCGTGGGCGCGGAGTATTCGGCCGGCGGAGACCTCGTGGTCGGCTACGGCTACAGCACCTGGTCCTGGGACGAGGTCAACCGGGCCAACGCGGTGCGCTCGTCCTTCTACTGCTCCACGCGCCTGTTCGGCGCGGCGGCGTTCCAGGAGACCCTCGTCGACGAGGACGTGACCTTCAACTACGACCCCAGCGTGGCGCTCGTAGGCCAGGGCGCGGGCCTCTCGATCTACTACGGCTACGAGACCCGCGGCGGCGTGCGCATGGCCCGGAGCGTCGACGCCGGGGCGAGCTTCTCGGCGCCGCAGGCCCTCGGCGGCGACGGCGCGCACCTGCCCAAGGTGTTCGCGGTCGACGTGGCCGGCGCGCTGCGCGTCGACGTGCTGTTCTTGCAGCCGGGGACCGTGGCCAACGAGCTGCACCTGGCCCGCTACAGCGACTACGCCGCGTCGCAGGTGCCCACGGTCTACCGCTTGACCACCGCGACCCAGACCACGGGCCCCGGCGGGACCCCGGTGCTGACGGGAGTGGGCTGGCTGGGCTATGACGCCTGCCTCGACGGCGACGACGTGGTGATCACCTACGACGAGACCCGCGAGGAGTTCCTCCCCATGCCCATGCCCGTCGCCATGGGCCTGGCCAGCGGCGCCCCCAACGCCCAGGCCGCGCAGTTCACGGCGGCCACCCCGCCGCCCCTGGCCCCCGGGCTGACGACCCCGCTCGCGGCGCCCAACGCAGCGGACCGGCACCAGCTGAAGCTCATGCGCCTGGATTGAGGCCTTTCAGCGGGCCGCGGGCGCCCGGTTCTCGGGGGCTCGTTCTTCCCGTGATTTGGGACGAAGGGGTGCCGCCAGGCGCCCCTCGTCCTCCAACCCCTGGCCTTACGTCGGCCGCTAGCTTGCTTAGGAACTCCCGTGCGCGTTCGCCTGCTCGCAACCTGGTGCGTCGTCGTCGGCCTGCTCGGGGTCGCCGGCGGAGGGTGCGGCCCCTCGACCTCCGGGGGCGGCGGGCGACCGTTCACGGGCGGCGGGCCCACCGGCGCACCCAACTCGGCCGGCGGCGCCCAGCGCGACCCCCTCGGCTACAGCTTCGGCCTGGCCCAGGTCAGCAGCGTCTCGGGCGGCACGGTGACCGCGCTGGCGGCGGTCCCCGGCACGACCGCCGACAGCCTCGCGGCCCACGCGCCGCTGCAGCAGGTCAACCGGCTGGTCCAGGGCCAGCCAGGCGCGCTGGAGACGACCTTCGCGGGGAGCGCGGTGGACCTCGTCGAGCTCGGCAACGCCGTGTTCGCCGCCACGGGCAACCGCGCGCTCAACGGCGTGGGCGACGTGTTCCGCCGGGTCGAGCCGACCCCCGGCGCCCCGACCTGGAGCCCGGTCCTCGACACCAACGACCGCGAAGCGACGGTGGCCGCGCTGACCAGCGGCAACCAACTCGTCGCCGCGACCGGCGGCGAGGGCGGCGCGGGCACGCTCTGGACCCTCGACGGGACCTCGCTCGCGATCGTCAGCAGCCTCTCCCTCGGCGCCCAGGTCCCGACGGCGAGCCTCGAGTTCCCCGCGGGCAGCGGCGACGTCTACGTGGGCACGACCTCGAACGCGACCGGCGGCAGCGCCGCCGGCCTGCTGCGCGTGTCGGGCGGAGCGATCCAGAGCCTGAACCTGCCCAGCGCGGGCGCGCAGGCCGGGGTTCGCGAGCAGGTCACCGCCCTCGTCCGCACCCCCAGCGCCACCGGGGTCGACCAGCTCGCGGTGGCGGTGGCCCGCGTCAGCCTCGCCTCGGGGGCTCCCCTGGGCGGCGCGGTCTACGTGACCGACGGCGCGAGCTTCACCCTGGTCGCGACCCTCGCGACCAACGACGCGCCCACCGCCCTGGCCTCCACCGACAACACGCTCTACGTGGGCACCGCCCTCGGCCAGCTGCTCTACCTCGACGGCGGCGCGATCCAGACCGAGCCCGGCCTGCCCGCGCTGACGCGGATCGACAGCCTCCTGGTCCGTGACGCCAAGACCCTCGTGATCGGCGGACAGAACACCGCCGGAGCGGTGGCCGTGACCCGCACGGGGAACACCCCCTAGCCCGCGAATCCAAGCAGCCCCGACCCCGGCGGTGACGCCTCGTCTACCCCCGCCGCCGGGGCCGGGGGCTGCGATCGAGGGCGGGTGGCTGGCGGAGCGTCCGGCCCGCCACTATCACGGAGGCGTGAGCGCGTGGTCCCCGGGCAGCACCGTCGACGACTACCGACTCCTCGACCGGCTCGGCGAGGGCGGCGCAGGCGCGGTGTGGCGGGTCGAGCACCTCCCGACCGGCGCCCAGCGCGCGCTCAAGGTCATGCTCCTCGGCGACACGGAGGGCCTGCAGCGCTTCCGGCGCGAGGCCGAGGCCCTGGCCGCCGTCGAGCACCCAAACGTGGCGCGAGTGCACACCGTGGGAGAGTTCGCGGGGCGCCCCTACCTGGTGCTCGACCTCGCCGCCGGGGGCGACCTCGCCACCCGCCTGAAGCAGGGCCCGCTCCCCCCGGAGGACGCCCGCCGCCTGGCGCTCGAGCTCGCGGACGGGCTCGCGGAGGTCCACGCCCATGGCCTGCTGCACCGCGACCTCAAGCCGAGCAACGTGCTCTTAGACGAACAAGGCCGGCCGCTGCTCGTCGACTTCGGCCTCGCGCGGCGAATCGACGGGAGCTCGCTCACCCAGACCGGGGCGCTGCTCGGCACGCCCAGCTACATGGCGCCGGAGCAGGCCGAGGGCAGCAAGCGCCTCGACGAGCGCACCGACGTCTACGGGCTCGGCGCGCTGCTCTACCACGCGCTCACCGGCGAGCCCCCGTTCCGCGGCAGCTCGACCCTCGCCGTGCTGCGCGCGGTCCTCGACGAGGCGCCGCGCCCGCCCCACGAGCTGAACCCCGCCGTGCCTCGCGACCTCTCCGCGGCCTGCCTCGGAGCCCTGGCGAAGCAGCGCATGAACCGCCCCCGCAGCGCCCAGGCCTTCGCCGCGACCCTGGCTCCGGCGACCCCGCCCCCGGG
>JAGQRJ010000411.1 GCA_020425635.1 Planctomycetota bacterium
TCCAGGCCGAGGGCCCGAGCTCGAAGGCGGGCGGGAGCTGACCCAGGCGCTCGGCGAGGGCCTCGGAGTCGGCGAACGACCACGGCGCGTCGCCCCTCACCGCCCCCGAGCGCTCGAGGAGCGCGCCGAGGGCGGAGCGCCGATCCCGCGGGGCGAACACCACCCCCGCGCCCTCCGCGCCCGCGAGCGCGCGAGCGATCGCCTCGGGCTGCGGCTCGGCCTCGAGCGCCGGGAGGTGGACGTAGCCGACCTCGGGCAGCTCGGCCAGGGCGCGGCGGACCGACTCCCAGGGCCCCACGACGAACTCGCTGCGCTGGACGCGCAGCCCCGGGCGCCCCTCGGCCACGAGCGCCGCGAGCAAGTCCTCGGTCTCGTCCTCCGAGCGATCGTCGACCGCGACCACCGCCCGGGGGCTCCCCGACGCACACCAGCGCGACGCCGCCGCGGCGAGGGCGGCGCCCTGGTTGTGACCGTGCAGCACGACGGCGTAGTCCGTGGAGTCCTCCAGCGCCTCCGATTCTACGCCCTCGGCGGATCCTCGAGACGCCCCACGCTCCGGGTATAGTGCCGCCCACAGGAGACCCCATGAGCCGTTGTGTACTCGTCACCGGAGGCGCCGGATACGTCGGCAGCCGCTTGATCCCGCACCTCCTCGAGCAGGGGCACAGCGTCCGCTCGATCGACCTCGACATGTACGGGACCGCGGGGCGCGACGCCCTCGAGCGCGACCCGCGCTGGGGCGAGTGGAAGGAGCGCTTCGTGCACGTGCGCGGCGACGTGCGCGAGCCCAAGGACGTGCGCGCGGCCCTCGACGGCGCGGACGCGGTGATCCACCTCGCCGCGATCTCGAACGACCCGACCGGGGAGGTCGACGAGGTCCTCACGCGCCAGGTCAACTTCGACTCGGTCGGGCTCCTGGTGGCCGAGGCGCGCCGCGCCGGCGTCACGCGCTTCGTCAACGCGAGCTCGAGCAGCGTGTTCGGGATCAAGGACGAGCCCGACGTGATCGAGACCCTCGAGCCCGAGCCGATCTCGACCTACTCCCGCTACAAGGCGCTGGCCGAGTGGATCGTGGTCTGCGCGAACTCGCCCGAGTTCACCACGGTCAACGTGCGCCCCGCGACGGTCTGCGGCTACAGCCCGCGCCAGCGCTTCGACCTCACGGTCAACAAGCTCACCGTCGACGCCGTGCGCAAGGGCGTGATCACGGTCCACGGAGGCCAGCAGCGCCGCCCCAACGTGAGCATGATCGACGTGATCAACCTCTACGGGCTCCTGCTCGAGGCCGACCCCGCGCTGATCGGAGGCGAGACCTTCAACTTCGGCTTCGAGAACCACAAGATCATCGAGATCGCCGAGATCATTCGCGGCGAGATCACCGACCGCGACGTGACCATCGACGTGACCGCCGTCTACGACCAGCGCGACTACCACATCAGCTCCCAGCGCCTCGTCGAGCGCCTCGGCTACACCCCGGTGGGCTCGATCCGCCAGGCGGTCGCCGAGCTCCGCGCGCACCTCGACGAGTTCCCCGACCCCGACGGCGCCGAGCACCACAACATGAAGAGCATGAAGCTCGCGCGCAACGCGGCGCCCTACGGGTTCCTCGCGGGGGTCGACCGTGGCTAGCGCGCGCGAGGACACCAGCGACCTCGGGCTCTCCTACCCACGCAACAAGCTCAAGATCCTGCTCCTCGAGGGGATCCACGAGAACGCGGTCAAGCACCTCGCGCGCGCCGGCTACACGGCGGTCACCCGGCTGCCGCACGCGCTGAGCGGCGAGGAGCTGCGCGACGCGCTGAGCAAGGCCCACGTGATCGGGATCCGCTCGCGGACGCAGCTCACCGCCGAGGTGCTCGCGGAGGCGCGGCGGCTGTTCGCGATCGGCTGCTTCTGCATCGGGACGAACCAGGTCGACCTGAGCGCCGCGGCCAAGCTGGGGATCCCCGTGTTCAACGCGCCGCACTCGAACACGCGCAGCGTGGCCGAGCTGGTGATCGCCGAGCTGGTCATGCTCTTCCGCGGCCTCGGCGACAAGAACACCGCGACCCACGAGGGGCGCTGGACGAAGAGCGCCAGCGGCAGCTACGAGCTGCGCGGCAAGACGCTCGGGATCGTGGGCTATGGACACATCGGCTCCCAGGTCTCGATCCTGGCCGAGGCCATGGGTCTGCGGGTGCTCTACTACGACGTGGAGCCCAAGCTCGCGATGGGCAACGCGCGCCCCACGCGGACCCTGGCCGAGCTGCTCGAGGTGGCCGACGCGGTCACCTTGCACGTGCCCGAGGACCCGAGCACCCGCGGGCTGTTCGACGCCGCGCGGATCGCCCAGCTCAAGCCTGGCGCGCGCCTGATCAACGCCAGCCGCGGCTCGGTGGTCGACCTCGACGCCCTCGCCGCCGCGATTCGCGAGGGCAAGGTCGGCGGCGCCGCGGTCGACGTCTACCCCAAGGAGCCGCGCTCCAAGGACGAGCCCTTCGTCTCTCCGCTGCAGGGGCTGCCCAACGTGGTCCTGACCCCGCACATCGGCGGGAGCACCCTCGAGGCCCAGGAGAACATCGGCGTCGAGGTCGCGGACAAGCTCGTCGCCTACAGCGACTACGGCTCGAGCCTCGGCGCGGTGAACTTCCCCAACATTTCGCTGACCCCGCACCTGGGCGCGGCGAACCGCCTGCTGCACGTGCACGAGAACCGCCCGGGTGTGCTCGGCGCGATCAACCGCGTGCTCGGCGACGAGGACGTGAACATCCTCGGCCAGCACCTGCAGACCAACGCCGAGCTCGGCTTCGTGGTCGCCGACGTCGACCAGGGGCACAGCTCCGACCTGCTGGAGCGGCTGCGCGCGGTCCCCGGCACGATCCGCTGCCGGATCCTCTACTAGGAGCGCCCGTGCCCACCGCCAGCGACCTCGCCCAGCGTCAGCTCGACGCCTACAACGCCCGCGACCTCGAGGCCTTCGTGGCCTGCTACCACCCCCAGGTCGAGGTCCGCGACTTCCCCGCGGACACGCTGCGCTTCCAAGGGCACGCCGAGCTTCGCGCCCGCTACGGCCCGCTCTTCGAGCGGCCCGCCCTGCACGCGCACCTCGTCTCGCGCACCAGCCAAGGGTCGGTGGTGATCGACGAGGAGCGCGTCGAGGGCCTGCGCGACGGAGAAGACGTCTCGGCGGTCGCGATCTACGAGGTCGAGGGCGAGCTGATCCGCAGGGTCTGGTTCGTGCGCGAGCGCGAGGCCTAGCGCGCGCCGCTCACCCCCGGCTAGTGCGCCTGCTTCAGGGCCTCGCTCACGCCGGTGGTCGTCGGGGCCGCGGGCGAGGGCGGGGGAACCGCGGGGGTGAGCTTCACGCTCGGATCCACCCGCGGGACGAGGAGCTCGGGGAAGGTGAGCCCGGAGCGACCCTGGGCGTCCCGGACCTCGACCCAGTCGCCCATGTGGTAGGCGTGCGCGGCGCTGACCCACAGCGCCGCGCCTGCCGGGAGGGTGTGGTCGGTGTTCACCATGGGCGAACCCTCCACCCCGCCGCCGTACTCGGTGGCGAGGCGCGTGAGGGTCGACTCCTCGGTCAGGGTCGCCGCCACCTCACGGGCGTAGAGCACGTTGTCGAGGTCGTAGAGCGTGCCACGGACCGTGACCCGCTGGCCGAGCACGCGATCGCTGTAGCCGAAGTAGTGCAGCCCGGGCGCGGCGATCGCCTTGCCGTCGACGGACAGCCCTTGGCTGCGCTGGGCCTTGCCGCCCTGGGTGTAGGCGACGCCGTCGACCAGCACGCCGGTGAAGGTGACCTCCCGCGGGGAGAGGACCCCCTGGACCACGGCGGTGCCCGCCTTCCGGTCGAGCTCGGCCTCGACGCGCACTCTGCGCCCAGCGGCGCCTTCGAGCTGTCGCTTACCAGCGTCGTTGGTCACGGTGAAGCGTCGCGCCTGGCCCTTGAGCCGGCGCGCCTTGACCGAGAGCGCGTCGGTCAGCCGCGCCAGCTTGCCGATCCGCGCCTTGACGGGGTCGAGGTGCAGGACGACGGAGCTCGTCTTCCCCGGGCCGTCGGAGATCCGCTCGACGTAGGCCGTGACCTCCTCGGCTCCAGACGTGGCCGCGAGGACGAGGGAGAGGGCGAGGGTGAGCGGAACCGAGGTGTGAAGACGCATGGTGAACTCCTGGAGAACTCGACCCGTGCAAGGGCCGTACCAGGGCTAAACACCTCCAACGGCTTCCAGCCGACTTTCACACCCGCTCCCCCGGATTCAGCTCGGCCACGCACCCGAGACGATTGGGACAAGCGGGCCTTCATGCTAGGTTTACGCGCTGCCGGGGAGGGTGCCGTGAGGGGAAGGGGTGCGGTCGGTCCGTCGGCTCGCGCGTGCGCCTGCGCGCTGCTCTCGCTGACCTTCGGCTGCGCTCAGCCCGCCCCCGCGCCAGACACCGACCCCGCCGTGCTCCGCCCCGACCCCGCCTGGGTCCCGACGCCGGCGCCCGAGGCCGACGCGATCTACTTCGTGCTCGTCGACCGCTTCGCAGACGCCCTCGACGACCCGGGCCCGGTCGACCTCGACGACCCGCACGCCTGGCACGGCGGCGACCTCGAGGGCGTGCGCGAGCACGTCGACGACCTGGCGGAGCTGGGGATCAAGACCGTGTGGCTCTCGCCGATCTTCCGCTCACGCCAGGCGCGCTTCGGGGAGTGGGGAGCGTTCCACGGCTACTGGGTCCAGGACCTGCAGACGACCGACCCGCGCTTCGGGACCCCCGCAGACCTGCGCGCGCTCAGCGACGCCTTGCATGCGCGCGGAATGCGGCTCCTGCTCGACATGGTCTACAACCACGTGTCCTTCGACAGCCCGCTGCGCGAGGCGCACCCCGAGTGGTTCCACCCGCCGCGTCCGATCGAGGACTACGACGACCCGGTCCAGCGGGTCGAGGGGCAGGTGCACGGGCTGCCCGACCTCGCCCAGGAGCGCCCCGAGGTCGACGCCTGGCTCTACGCGCGGAGCCTGGCCTGGCTGCGCGGCGCCCACGCCGACGGGTTGCGCATCGACGCCGTGCGGCACATCTCGGCCACCTGGCTGGGGAGCCTGCAGCGCCGGCTCGAGACCGAGCTCGGCCGCCCGCTCTACACCCTGGGCGAAGTCTTCGACGGGGATCGCCGCCGGCTGCTCGAGACCTGGGCCGAGAGCGGCATGCAGGCCGCCTTCGACTACCCGCTCTACTACGCGCTCGTCGACGTGTTCGGCAAGGGCGCCCACGCAGGGCGGATCGGCGCCGCGCTCACCGCAGACGGCGTCGCCCCTGCGCCGGGGCGCTGGGTCACCTTCCTCGACAACCATGACGTCCCGCGGATCGCGAGCGTCTGCGGCGGAGACCTCGAGCAGGTCCGCGCCGCGCTGGGGGTGCTGCTCAGCGCGCGGGGCACACCGTGCTTGACCTACGGCACGGAGTCCGGGCTGCTGGGCGAGCACGAGCCGGCCAACCGCGGCGACATGCGCTTCGACGAGCAGCCCCTGCGCCAGACGATCGGCGACCTGCTCGCGGCCCGAGCGGAGAGCGCGGCCCTGACCCGCGGCGACACCCGGGGCTATCTGCTGCGGCCCGAGCTCCTCGGGCTGGTGCGCTCCGCGCCAGGCGGAGAGGCGGCGGTGGTGGTCGTGAACCGCGGCGCTGAGGCCGTCGCTCCGCCGCTGCCCGCCGGGTTCACCCCGCGCGCCGACGTGACCTCCGGCGCGGCCCTCGAGGGCTGGACCGTCGGACCGCGCGCGACCGGGGTCCTGGTGGGCTCCCTCGATCCCCGCTCGGAGGGCGAGACCCGGGAGGTCGTGTTCAGCGCCGACCCCGAGGTGCACGCCGTCGGCGGCGCCGGCCTCGGCGACTGGGATCCGACCCACAGCGTCGCGCGCGTGAGCGCCCCGGTCGGGACGATCTTCGAGTACAAGCTGGTGCGCGAGGCGAGCCCGGGCTCTTGGACCTGGGAGCAGCGCGAGACCAATCGCTACCTGTTGGTGGAGCCCGGAGACGGGCCGCTTCACGTTTCGGGAGAGGAGGCCCCCACGTGGCCGGACTGACGATGCGAGGACTGCACAAGCGCTACGGCGAGACGCACGTCCTCAAGGGGATCGACCTCGAGGTCGACAACGGCGAGTACCTCGTCCTGGTCGGACCGTCGGGCTGTGGGAAGTCCACGCTGCTGCGCTGCCTGGCCGGGCTCGAGGAGATCTCGGAAGGGGACCTCTTGATCGGCGAGCGACGGGTCAACGACGTGCTCCCCGGCAAGCGCAACGTCGCCATGGTGTTCCAGAGCTACGCGCTCTACCCGCACCTCACGGTGCGTCAGAACATGGGCTTCGCCCTCAAGATCGCTAAGCGCCCCACCGCCGAGATCGACGCCGCCGTCGACAAGGTCGCCGAGCAGCTCGAGCTCGTCCCCCTGCTCGACCGCCTGCCGGGTCAACTCTCGGGCGGACAACGGCAGCGCGTCGCCATGGGCCGCGCGATCGTGCGGCAGCCCGACGTGTTCCTCTTCGACGAGCCGCTCTCGAACCTGGACGCCTCGCTGCGCAGCCACATGCGGGTCGAGCTCAAGCGCCTTCACCGGCGCCTCGAGACCACGATCGTGCACGTGACCCACGACCAGGTCGAGGCGCTGACCTTGGCCACGCGGATCATGGTGCTCAACCTGGGCGTGGTGCAGCAGGTGGGTCCGCCGCGCGAGCTGTTCAACCGCCCGGCCAACACCTTCGTGGCCCAGTTCATAGGCTCGCCCTCCATGAACATCCTCCCCGCCCAGGGCGACGAGAAGGGGATCGTGGTCGACGGCGTCGACGGGGCGATCGAGCACCACGCCCGCGGGCCGATCGAGCTCGGCGTGCGCCCGACGGACTTCGAGGTCACCGACGACGGCGTGTGGAGCGCGAACGTCGACGTGATCGAGCGCCTCGGGGCCGAGGCCCTGCTGCACCTCGAGCTCGGCCCCCACAAGATCTCGGTCATGGTGAACGAGCCGACCCCGATCGAGATGGGCCAGACGATCCGGCTGCAGCCGCGGGTCCTGCACGCCTTCAACCGCGACACCGGCGTGCGGATCCCCGAGCCGGCCGGGGCCACCTCGTGAGCCGCGTGAAGTCGCTCTCGGTCGCCCTCGGGCTGTGCCTCGCCGCCGCGGGGGCGGTCCACGCCCAGGACGCGGCGCCGGTCGAGCTCAAGCTCTGGCACGCCTACCGCGACTCCGAAGAGCAGGCCCTGCTCGAGGCGGCGCGGGTCTACAAGGAGCAGACCGGCGTTCAGGTGACGCCGATCGGGATCGCCTTCGGCGCCTACAGCTCCAAGGTCGAGACCGCGGTGCCTCGAGGCAACGGCCCAGACCTGTTGATCGGCGCCCACGACGTGCTCAGCAAGTGGCAGCGCCTGGGGGTGGTCGAGCCCGCGGGGGAGGACTCCACCGCCTACCGCGCTGGCGCCGGCGCCGCCCTCGAGCTCGAGGGCAAGCGCTACGGCTATCCGCTGGCCTTCAAGACCCTGGTCTTGCTCTACAACCCGGAGCTGATCCAGGATCCCCCGACCGACACCGACGCCCTGCTCGCCGCGGCCAAGGCGCACACCGGGGGCGGCAGCTTCGGGCTGGCCTACGAGGCCACCGCCGCTTACTACTTCGCCCCCTGGATGCACGGCTTCGGCGCGAAGATCAGCGGAGACGACGTGCACCTGGACTCCCCGGAGCTGATCGCCGCGCTGGCCTTCGCGCGGCGGGTGGGCATGGACGAGGGGATCGTCCCCAAGTCGCCGACCTCCGAGCTCATGGGCAGCTTGTTCGACGAGGGCAAGGCCGCGTTCGTGATCAGCGGCCCCTGGTTCGCGGCGGGGCGCAAGCGCGCGATCGCCGCGATCCCCCTGCCCACGGTCAGCCAGACCGGGCTGCCGGCGCTCCCCTTCCTCGGGGTCGAGGGCGTGTTCGTCGCCGGGCAGGCCAAGCACCCGGGCGAGGCCGCCAAGTTCGCCGCCTGGCTCGCCGGCCCCGAGGGCGCCGCGATCCGCCAGGAGCTCGGCGGTCAAGCCGTCGCCGCCAAGGACGCCCCGCCCCTCCCCGACACCCTCGAGACCTCGGTGATTCGCGCGGTGCTCGCCCAGGCCGAGACCGCGATCCTGATGCCGACCGACCCCCAGCTGCCCAACGTGTGGGAGGCCCTGGAGGACGCGCTGCGCAAGGTCATGCGCGGCGCGGCCACCCCGGAGGAGGCCGCCAAGGGCGCGGAGCAGTACCGCAAGGTGCTGAGCCGCCCGCCGCCCGAAGCCGCCAACCCCGTGCCCTACGTCGTGATCATGGTCCTGGTCGGGCTGGGGGCGCTGGTGTGGCTCTGCCTCCCGCTGCGCGACCCGAACGTGCGCCAGGAGATCAAGAACAAGAAGGTCGACTACCTCTGGGTCTTCCCGGCGGCCGTGGCGATGCTCGCGCTGGTCGTGGTGCCCTTCGTCGCCGGCGCCGCGGTGAGCCTCTTCGCCCACAGCCAGGGCGAGTGGACCTTCGTCGGCTTCAGCAACTTCCTGAACATCGTGCTCTCCCGCGACTGGCCCGTGACCTCGCCGCTGAGCTTCTACTACACCCTGGTGGTCACGATCCTCTGGACCCTGACCAACGTGTTCCTGCACGTCTCGATCGGCATGGGGCTCGCGCTGGTCCTGCGCGAGCCCTGGATCCGCCTGCGCGGGGTGTGGCGCGCGCTCTTGATCGTGCCCTGGGCGGTGCCGAACTACATCACGGCCTTGATCTGGAAGATGATGTTCCACGTGCAGTACGGCGCGATCAACGCCCTGCTCGGCTTCGGCGGCGAGCCAGCCCAGATCGACTGGTTCTCGTCGTTCAGCATGGCGTTCAGCGCCAACCTGATCACGAACACCTGGCTCGGGTTCCCGTTCATGATGGTCGTGACCCTGGGCGCGCTGCAGGCGATCCCGCGCGACCTCGAGGAGGCCGCGGAGCTCGACGGCGCCGGCGCGTGGTTCCGCTTCCGCCACGTGACCTGGCCGCTGCTCAAGCCCGCGCTGCTCCCGGCGCTGGTGATCGGCAGCGTGTGGACGTTCAACATGTTCAACGTGATCTACCTCGTCAGCGGCGGCCAACCCGACAGCTCGACCGAGATCCTGATCTCCGAGGCCTACCGTTGGGCGTTCAAGCGCGACCTGCGCTACGGCTACGCGGCGGCCTACGCGGTCTTGATCTTCGGCGTGCTCTTCGTCTACGGCCGCGCGGCGAACAAGCTCGCGGGGAAGAAGGTGCTATGAGGCAGCCGAGTCAGTCGCGCCTGATCCTGACCCACGTCGGGTTGGTCGTGTTCACCGCGCTCACGCTCTACCCGGTGCTGTGGGTGTTCCGCCTCGCGCTCGAGTCCGACGCCGGGCTCGGGGGCGGGCTGCTCCCGATCCCGCGCGACGTGACCCTCGACAATTTCCGCAACGTCCTCGGCACCACCGACTCCCACGGCTGGCTGTTCGGCAAGCAGCTGTTCAACAGCATCTTCGTCTCGGTGCTGACCGCGCTCATGGGCCTGGTGCTCTCCGCGACCGCGGCCTACTCGCTCTCGCGCTGGGACTTCCCCGGGCGCAACCGCGCGATCGGGGCGTTCCTCGTGACCCAAATGTTCCCGGGCGTGGTGATGTTGATCCCGATCTACATCCTGCTCGACAAGGTGGGCCTGCTGGACAGCTTGCTCGGGCTGGCGCTGGTCTACTCCACGACCTCGGTGCCGTTCTCGGTGTGGATGCTCAAGGGCTACTTCGACACCATTCCCCGAGCGCTCGAAGAGGCGGCGGCGCTCGACGGCTGCACCCGGTTCCAGACCTTCTTCACCGTGATCCTGCCTCTGGCCAAGCCCGCGCTGGCGGTGGTGGCGCTGTTCTCGTTCATGACCGCCTGGAACGAGTTCATCCTCGCGGCGACCCTGATGGGCGACGCGCGGAGCTACACCTTGCCGGTCGTGCTCAACGGCTACGTCGACGAATACGGCGCGGACTGGGGCGCCTTCGCGGCGGGGGCGATCATCGTCTCGCTGCCGGTCATGGCCCTGTTCTTCGCGCTGCAACGCTACTTCGTCGAAGGCCTGACCGCCGGGAGCGTGAAGGGCTGAACCAAAACGAAACGGGATCGACTCGCACCGCGCAAGCCCGATCCCGGAACGTTTAGGGTTGGATTGTCGACCGCACATGCGGTCATGCCCACGAGACGCGGCCCGCTGGGTACGCCTTGCGTAAAAACCGGAGCGAACGCGCAAGGCTAGCTCGAGGCAGGGCTTACGCGGAGGTCAGCGCGCTGGAGCTGCGCCCGCGAGGGCCCGCAGGGCGTCGCCCAGGGGGCCGCTGGGGGCCCGACCGTTGGCGAGGGCGTCGCCCACCGCGCCGGGCCAGCGCTCGAGGACCACGTCGGACCAGGTCGCTGGCTCCCGCGGCGAGGCCGCGAGCTCGACCAGCGCAGACAGCGCCTCGACCCCGAGCACGGGCCAGCGCCGACGGACGAAGTCGAGGTCGCTGCGCGCCATGGAGACCCAGTCGTCGGACGCGGCCTGGCCCTGGGCGGCGAGGGTCAGCCAACGCTGGACGCGCGCGATCCGCTCGACCACCTCCAGCCCGCCCGCTGGCTCCGCGAGCGCGGGGAGGGGGGGGGCGAGCAAGACCTCGTCGACGCGCCGTGCGTCGAGGGCGAGGGCCACGGCCGACCACCGCGTGCGCTGTTCGGGCGAGAGCGTCTCGTCGTCGAGCAGCTCCGCGATCCGCCGCGGGTAGGCCTCGAGCGCGGCGTTGAGCCCCTTGCGCGGAGCGAGGCCCGTGAGTACGAGGTCCTCGGCCAGGCGGAAGGAGGGCGCAGCACCCGGCCCCAATCCGAGGAGGTCGCCCTCTCCGGCGCTCGCGCGCCACGACGCCTCCAGCGCGGGATCGAGCGGGGTCGCGCTCGGCGGCAAGGCGAACTCGAACAGCTCGGCGCAGAGGCGGGCCCAGGACGCGGCCGAGGCGTCCTGGGGCCAGAGCATGGCAGCGACGAGGGCGTCCTCGCGCAGCCGCCTGCGCGCGGGCTGGACGAGGGCCCCGGCGCAGCGCCGCAGGGCGACCTGCGCGGAGACCAGCCGCGCGCGGCGGTGGAACGGGTTCAGCGCGAGCGCCAGCCCCGCCGCGCGCCGCGCGCGCGCGAGGGTCGCGTCGGCGCGCTCGGGGTCGCGCTCGCGCTGCTGGGCATGCGCCGCCAACGCCGCCTCCGCGATCCGCAAGGGCCAGGGGTCACAGCCCGGCGAAGCCTCCTTCGCCTGGGAGACCGTGAAGTCCAGGCCGGTGCGCTCCGCGAGTCGGCGCTGGAGGAAGGCGGCGAGGGGCCCCCGCACCCCGTTCACGTCCGGGCGCCCCGCGTGGCCGTTGAGGAGCGCGGCGTCCTCGTAGAGCTGGCCATCCTGCATGCGCCCCAGCCGCAGCAAGACCACCTGAGCCCGCAGCAGCGGGTCGTGCAGGTCCAGGGGCAGGCCGAGGGCGTCGGCGTCGGGGAAGGTGGCGAGCTTGAGGTCCTGGGGGTCACGCCCCTCGCCCTCCGCTGCCCCCACCAGCAGGCGCTCCAGGGTTCCGGAGTAGGCGGCGACCGCCGCCCGCAGCCAGGTGAGGCGCAGGCTAGCCGGTCCTTCGGGGCAGCTCCCAGGGACGACCGCTGCACCGCTGAGGGCAGCCCAGCGCTGCGCCTCGAGCGCTCGCTCGCGGTTGGGCGCGTCCTCGGCGAGCCGTTCGAGCGCCCGCGGGAGGTCGTCCCTGAGCTCGAGCAGGGCCGTGAGCAGGCGCACCTCGTGGGCGAGGCTCGGCGGCAGATCCCCCA
>JAGQRJ010000412.1 GCA_020425635.1 Planctomycetota bacterium
CAGCTCGTGCTCTACGACGCGCAGTTCGACCACGTCGCGAACCTCGAGAACCCCGAGGTCGAGGAGAAGTTCCTGATCGGCCGCCGCGCGACCGCCGGAGCCCTCGAGCGCCTCGCCTGCTCGCCGGCCGGAGTGGTCTACGGAATCGCCGAGGGCGAGTTCGGCTGTCGCCTGCAAGCCTGGGACCTCGACGCGCGGAGCCTGCTTCGCGAGCAGAGCCTGGGCCAGCTCCTGGAGCTCTGCGTCAGCCCCGACGGACGCTACCTGGCGCTCGTCAAGCGCGAGCAGGTCGAGGTGTGGGACCGCTGGGTCTCTGGCGAGTGGCAGCCTAAGGAGTAGCTCGCCCGCGCAGCTTGGCGAAGAGCTCGGGCGCGGCGGTCCGCCGCAGCTTCCCGCTGGTGGTCACCGGCAGGGTGCCGCGGGGGACGAGCTCGAGGTCGTTGACCACCAGCTCGGTGCGCTCGAAGACCGCGCGCCGGATCGCGACCCCGAGGGCGTCGTGGTCGGTTCCGCGCTCGACCTCGACGAGGAGCACGAGGTCCTCGGTCGCGGTCGCCGGGTTCGCCCGGCCGAAGGCGACGACGCGCCCGGGGCGCACGCCCGCGACCTCGGCCGCCCACTCGATCTCGGCGGGCGCGTGGTTCTCGCCGCGGAGAATGATCGTCTCCTTGCTGCGCCCGGTCACGTAGAGCTCCCCCTGGTAGAGGAAGCCCAGGTCGCCCGTGCGCAGGTGCCGCGTGGAGGAGAAGCCCTCGCGCCCGCGACCCCAATAGCCCGAGAACAGCGAGGGGCTGCGCGCCCACACCTCCCCGACCCGCCCCTCGGGCAGCGCCTCGCCCTGGGGGTCGCGGATCGAGAGCTCCACCTGCGCCAGCGGCTCCCCGGAAGAAGGGAGCTCGACCCCGGCGGGGTCGAGCGCGAGCTCGCCGCGCGCGAGGGCCCCGCGCTCGACATAGAGGCTCGTGGCCTCCGCGGCGTAGGGCTTCATGGTCAGCGCGAGGGTCGCCTCGGCCATGCCGTAGCTGGGGGTGAGCGTCGACGGGGCGAGCCCGAGCGGGGCGAAGCGCGCGTTGCAGGCGCGGAGGGTGGGCCCATGGATCGGCTCGGCGCCGACGCAGCCGACCTTCCACGAGCTCAGGTCGAGCGCGGGGAGCGCCCGCTGCGCGCTGCGCTCGAGCAGGTAGCGGTAGGCGAAGGACGGCGCCCCACAGTGGGTCCCGCGCAGCTCGGAGATCGCGCGCAGCCAGCTCAGCGGATCGCGCAAGAACACGCGCGGGCTCGAGAGCACGAGCTCGAGGCCCAGCGCCACCGGGCTCGAGACGGCGGCGAGGAAGCCCATGTCGTGGAACAGCGGCAGCCAGCTGACCATGACGTCGCCGGGCTCGATCCGGGCCGCGACCTGGATCTGGCGGCAGTTGGCGAGCAGCGCCCCGTGGGAGAGGGTCACCGCCTTGGGGGTCGCTGTGCTCCCCGAGGTGATTTGCAATATCGCGGGCGCGCCGGGGTCCGTGGGCAGCGCGGCGCCCCCGGGCGAGCTCGCCTCGAGGCCGATCGGGGTGAGCACGAGCAGCCCGGGCTCGAGCCCGGCGGCGACCTCGGG
>JAGQRJ010000413.1 GCA_020425635.1 Planctomycetota bacterium
CAGGGCGCTCCGCGCGCGGCGCGGGGGGGGCTGGCTGCTGCTCCGCGGCCGCCGGCGGGCGCTGGGACCTCGCCGAGACCGACGCCACGAGGCGCTGGTCGGCGAGGTCGCGCGCGGCCTGCTTGTGGGCGCGCAGCTCGGCCAGGGTCGCGCCGTCGGAGGCGCGGAAGTCTCCGCCGAGCTGCCCCAAGCGCGGCAGCTGCAGGCGTCGCGCGGCGACGTCGCACACCAGCAGCAAGGCCGCGAGGCCGAGGAGCCAGGGGTCGAGGGGCTGGACCGACGCGCGGCCGACGCGCTCGCCGGCGTAGACCTCAGGGGGATCGTCGAGGGTCAGCGCTTGGCCGCCCGTGCGCTGCGCGAGCTCCTCGAGCAGCGCCGCGTCTTGGGACAGGTCGCGATACTCGTCGGGGTAGGCGATCACGCCGGGCATCCAGCCGACCCGCTCCGCCGTGCCGTCGGCGCGGCGACGCTCCACGGTGGCGAGGTAGCTGCCCGAGAGCCCTGCGTCGAAGCGCGCCTGGAAGTGCCCCGGGCCGACCTGGAGCAGCGGCTCTGGCGGGGGCGGCGGTCCCTCCGCCGGCGTGCTCAGGCGCAGCCAGAGCTCGTGGGCGGCCTCGGTCTCCTGGGTCCTGACGTCGAGGACCCCTTCTCCCCCGCGGAGGCTCAGCGACACCTCGAACCCTGCGCCGCGAGGCTGGGTCAGCCAGCGCAGCTGGCGTGCGAAGAGCCGCGCGTAGCCCTCCCAACTCAGCCAGGGTCCCGTCCAGCGGGAGCTGGCGTCCGAGGTGAAGGCCACCGCCTTGCCCAGGCCATAGCGCCAGCGCACGAGCAGCGGGCCGTCTTCTGGCCCGTCGCCGGGGCCGGTGTCGAGGAGCAGCTCGGACTCGGGGCGCGCGGTGGTCAACACGAAGCCCAGCAGCGGCGGCGCGTCGGCCCACCCCTCGGGCTCGGGGCCGAGCCAGCGCGGGCGCACCGGGCGTTCGACGAGGAGCGCGCGCGAGGCCACCACGGCCTCCTGGGACATGAGCCGCGGCAGCGCGCGCGCGTCGACCGAGACCAGCGCGCGACCTCCGGTTGCCGCGGCCAGGCCGGAGAGGAACGCGCTGTCCGCGTCGGCGCCGACCCCCACCGTGGTCACGGTGACCCCCGCGCGGGTCAACGCGTCGAGCTCGGGCTGGAGCTCGAGCAGCGACTCGGCGTGGCCGTCGGTCAGCAGGACCGCGTGGCGCAGCGGGGTGTCGACGGTGCTCAGCGCCTCGGCGGCCGCGCGCAAGGCAGGCCCGATCCGCGTCCCGCCCTCGTCGGTGTAGGCGGAGAGCTGCCGCGGGAGCGCGCTCGCGGCCGAGACCCGCGTCAGCGGCGCGACCCAGGTCGGCTGCGTGGTGAAGCCGATCACGCCGATCCGATCCCAGGGTTGGAGCAGGCCCACGCAGCGGCGGGCCCCCTCCTTCGCGAGCTGAAGCCGGGTCGCGGTGCCGGCGTAGGTGCCCATGCTCCCGGAGGCGTCGATGCACAAGACGAGGGCGACGCTGGGGAGGCCCTCCTTGTCGGGGACGTCGCAGCGCACGGGGAGCGCGTCCTCCAGCGGGGTCTGGAAGTAGCCGCCGAGGCCGTAGGTGTGTTCGCCTCCGAGGGTCAGCAGCCCGCCGCCGTGCTCGAAGACCCAGCGCCGCGTGGCCTCGAGGGCCTCGTCGCTCCACTGCTCGGCGCCCACGTCACCCACGATCAAGGCCGAGTAGCCCGAGAGCTCCGCGAGCCCGCTCGGGGGCCGCGGCATGACCCGCACCCGGTAGCCCGCGGCCTCGAGCGCGAGCAGGAGCGGCCGCGCGGCCTCGCCGGCCGCGCCTTCCCGCTGGACGAAGAGCACCGAGGGCTGGCCGCGCACGCGGACCAGGGTTGCGCCGACGTTGTTGGCGGTCTCCTCGTCGCCCTCGGCGTCGATCGAGGCCGTGTAGCGCACGAGCCCGGCCTCGCGCTGCACGTCGCGGAAGGTGACCCGGTTGAGCCCGGGCTGGAGCGCCACCCGCTGGCGCAGGGGCTCGGCTCCGGGCGGGTCGCGGGTGAGGGTCACCTCGGCTTCTCCCGCCCCGCCGGAGTCGAGCTCGACCTTGATCAGGAGTGGCTCGTCTCGGGCCACGCTCTGGGGGGCGTAGACCTGGCGCACGAGGACCTCGCGCGGGGCGGGGGAGCGCTCGAGGAGCACGGTCGTGACCTGGATCCCCGCGCTGGCGAGCGAGAGCGCCTCGCGCCGCGCCTGCTCCCGGTCGCCGTTGCCGTCGCTGAAGATCACCACCCGCCGCTCGCCGACCTCGCTGCGCAGCAGGGCGCCCGCGGTGCGCAGTGCCTGCCCGAGGGAGGTCCGCTGGGGAACGAGCCCGTCGGGGGAGGGGTCCTGAGCCACGAACGCGCGCTGCAGCGGCTGCTCGACCCGCGCCTCCCCGGCGAAGGCCAGCAGCGCCGCCCGGTCGTCGTCGGTCCGGCCCGCCCAGGCTTGCTGGGCCCAGGCCAGCGCATGGGTGCGGGCGGCTGGGGGCACGCTGTCGGAGACGTCGAGGGCGAACACGACCGCGCGCTCCTTGTGAGGCAGCGTCGCGCGGGCTCCAGCGACGGCGAGCACCACCGCAGTGACCCCCAACGCGCGGAGGACGGTGCTCGCGCGCAGGCGCCCAGGCGAGAGGCCCACGGCGCTGCGCCGTCGCGCGACCAGCACCAGGAGCAGTGCTGGGACCGCGAGCAGCAGCCAGGTCGGGCGCGCAAACTCCAAGCTCTCCGCCTCCGTGAGGTCGAGAATAACTTGTTACCGTGGCGGCATGTCCGAGCGACCGAAGAGTTCGCGGCTCGCAGCGCTCCAAGGCACCAAAGCCGGGCAGACGGTCCAGCTGGGCAGCGACTTCCTCGACTACGCCCGCCAGCGCTACGACCCCTCCGAGTTCAAGGACGCGTTGATCAAGCGCCTGCTCCCCACCGTGCCGGTCGGTGGGCGCCCGCTGCAGGTCCGACCCCGGGAGCGATTCGGCAAGTTCGACGTCCGCGGGCGCCTCGGCAAGGGCGGCATGGCCGAGGTCTACCTCGCCGAGGACCCCGAGCGCGAGCCGGGCGCCCAGACCGAGCGGCAGCGCTACGTGGCGCTGAAGGTCATGAAGGCGAGCATCGCCCACGACCCGCACTACGTGAAGCGCTTCCTGCGCGAGGCCGCGAACGCCGCCCTGATCGAGCACCCCAACGTCGTGACCGTGTTCGAGGTCGGCGCGGTCGAGGGGCGGCTCTACTTCACCATGGAGCTGATCGAGGGCGAGACGCTCAAGGAGCGACTCGACGAGGGGCCGCTCTCCGAGGAGGACGGCGTCGTGGTCTTGATGCAGCTCCTCGACGGGCTGCTCGCCGCCCACGAGCGGGGGATCGGGCACCGCGACATCAAGCCCAGCAACGTCATGCTCGTCGACAGCCGCGCGCGCTACGGCGTGGAGCTGCGCGACGTGTTCGACGTCCAGGTGAAGGTCACCGACTTTGGGCTCGCGCAGATGATGGACATCGACCAGAGCGAGTCCCTCGAGGGGCGCTTCCTCGGGACGGCGAAGTACGTGGCCCCGGAGGTGATCCGCGGCAAGGAGGCGACGCTCAAGTCCGACGTGTTCTCGCTGGGGATCCTCGCCTTTCAGCTGTTCAGCGGCACGACGCCCTGGCGCGCGCGGAGCAAGGTGGAGTACATCACCGCCAACCTGGACTACGACGCGCCGCGGCTCAGCGATCGCGCGGAGGTCAGCGCGGGCCTCAGCGACGTGGTCGACCGCATGCTCGCCAAGGACCCCGAGCAGCGCCCCGACGCCTCGCAGCTGCGGCGCGCCCTCGGACGACTCGTCGCCCGCGAGCACGGCTACGGCGGAGACCTGTTCTCCGACGACCACGCCCGCGATCGCGGGCCCGGCGTGGGCGCCACCTCGGACGCGCCGCCGACCGCGGTCCTCGTCGGGTTCGCGGTCGTCGTGCTCCTCGGGCTCGGGCTGGGGGCGCTGGTCCTCGGCGGCAAGCCGGCCAAGCCCCCGCAGACGACGCCGATCGCGAACCCCGACGCCGACCCCGACCCGGACCCCGAGGCGGACCCCGACGCCGACCCCGACTCCGACGGCGGGGTGAGCGACTCCCCTGCGGAGTCGGAGGCCCCGCTCGCCGTGCGTCAGTTCGGCGCGCTCAAGGGCCTGCGCGCGAAGGCGTTGAGCGAAGGCGAGCGCGGCGACCTCGCCTGGGGATCGGGCGACGCCAAGGCGGCCCTCAGCGCCTGGAAGGCGGCGGCGAAGGAGGGCGGGCGCGTCTCGGGCTCCCTCGCCCTGCGCCTGCAGACCGGCGAGCGCGTGGTCGCCCTCGACGTCGCGAAGGAGGCCCGCGCGCGCGGCGACATGTATTCGACCTACTGCGCGCTCGATCGCGCGGTCGCGGCAGGCGCCGACGCCGAGGTCGTGGCCGAGCGCGACGCGCTGTGGGCCGAGCTCGAGGGCCGGCACGAGGTGCTGAGCGCGCTGCAGGTGCTGCGCAACGCCCCCGCGGGCGCGCGGAGCGAGGCGCGCGAGGCGCTGAGCGCGCTCCGCGAGCGCGCTCGCGAGGTCGGGCTCGAGACCCTCTGGCGCGGGGTCGCCGAGCGGCTCGGGGCGGGCGCGGTGGGCGCCGACGGCGGCGTGCGCCTGGGGGACGGCGCGGTCGCGCGTCGCGCGCCGGTCAGCAACGCGGAGTTCTACCGCTGGTACGAGCAGGCGAGCAAGGACGAGTTCCTCGCGCCGCCCAGCGGGTGGGACGGGAAGCCGGCGCCAGCGGCCGAGCAGGCCGAGCAGCCGGTTCTCGGCGTGCGGGTGGCGACGGCGCGGGCTTACGCGGAGACTCTAGGGCAGCGGCTCCCGACCGACGACGAGCTCGAGCGCATGCGCCTGTCGGGGCTCGCCGCGGAGGACCCGCAAGACGAGCGCTACGTGGGCGGGTTCTGGACCGTGCGGGTCGAGGAGTAGGAGGCAGCCATGAGTCAGACCGCCGACGAATACGTGGTCTATGCGTGCCCAGCGTGCGGCAAGCGCGTGTTCGCGCCCCAGGGCGACGTCGGGCGCACCGGGCGCTGCCCGCTGTGCACGCACCCGCACACGGTCGGCGGCGCGGTCTCCGCCGAGCTCGGGGTCGAGCGGCGCGGGGCGAAGCGGGTCGAGCCCCGCGAAGGGCAGGTCGCGCTCGAGCCCGGCGAAGCCTCTCCGCTGCAGCCTCGCGCGCGGATCTGCACCGTGCTCGACCTCAGCGAGACCGGGGTCGCGTTCTCGTTCCCCGGCTTGCCCAGCTCGCGTCACCTCAGCGGCTACGCGCCGCCCGACCTCAAGCTCGGAACGCGCCTGCGCCTGGAGCTCGAAGCCAACGGACTCAACCCGTGCTGGGTCACCGCGGTGGTGCGGCGCGTGGTGCACACCGACGACCCGCGGAAGTGGCGCGTCGGCATGGAGTTCGTCGAGCTGACTCCCGAGATCAAGGCCGGCCTGCGGGTGGCCGTCGAGCGCGCGGCGCAGGCCCCCGACTGAGCGGTCATGCTGGGTTGCGCTGCGGCTTCTGCGCGCGCGCCCCAGGGCCTGATTGCAGCATTGGGCCGCGCCGTTGACAATCACGCAACGGGGTCGCGGTGTCCTTTAGTTTCCTCGAGTTGTTCTTGGCCAAAGCGGCGCTCGAATACCGTGCGTGCGCGCCAGAGGTGGTTCGCCAAGCCCTGACTCGGGCGACCCCCGGGGCGTTGAGCGCCGAGCTGCAGCGCAGCGGGCTGAGTCCGGCCGCGCTGAAGCACCTCGACCAGGCGGCGCGGCGCTGCGTCTACTACAAGGGCGAAGACACCTACCTGCGCCTGGCCGTCTCTCAGGGCAAGCTCAGCGGCCCTCAGGCCGAGGGCTACCGCAAGCAGGCGCAGCAGGCGCGGGAGCGGATCGGAGCGACCCTCGTCGCCGGTGGCGTGCTCAGCCGCGACGAGGACACGAGCTTCACCGCGCAGGTCGGGGCGCTCCTCGAGCAGGAGGGCCAGCGCCTGAGCGACGCCCTCCAGGCGCGGGGCTTCGCGGGGATCGAGCAGCCCTCGAAGCTGCTCGCGGCGGTGGTGCACGCGCTCGGTCCGCTGCCCGCCGAGCAGGCGCCGCCGCCCGTCGTGCCGGCGCCTCAGCCGCTGCCCGAGCTCCCGGCCATGCCCACCATGCCGGGCCGAGACGCGCCCGCGGCCAGCCTCCCAGCGGACCTCGTCGGGACCGGGATCGAGCAGAAGTTCCGCGTCGAGCGCAAGCTCGGCGAGGGCGGGATGGGCGCGGTCTACCTCGCCTACGCCCTCGACGACGTCGACGGCGCTCAGCCCATGGCGCTCAAGGTCGCGCGCGCAGGGAGCGGCGGCGGGCGCAGCGAGGAGGCCGCCGCGCGCTTCAAGCGCGAGATCCTCGCCACGAGCTTCTGCGCCCACGAGAACATCATCGAGATCTACGACGCCGGCGAGACCCAAGACGGCTCGTACTACATGGCGATGGAATGCATCGAGGGCGAGCAGCTCGACGAGACCGTCGCCCGCGAGGGTCCGCTGCCGATCCCGCGCCTGGTGCGGCTGCTGGAGCAAGCGCTCGAGGGGCTCGCCGCGGTGCACGAGGCGAACATCGTGCACCGGGACATCAAGCCTCAGAACTTCCGACTCGGGCGAGACGCGCAGGGCAACGAGCAGCTCAAGATCATGGACTTCGGGATCGCGCGGGTGCTCGACGCCGAGGAGTCCGGCCGCGGCGAGCACTTCTTCACGACCATGGCCACCAAGATCACGGGCTCTCCGGCCTACCTCTCGCCCGAGAGCATCACCGACCCCTCCGCGGTCGATCAGCGCTCCGACCTCTACTCCCTCGGGATCAGCATCTACCGGGTCGCGGTGGGCCGGCTCCCCTTCTTGGCGCGGAAGGCCGATCAGTTCCTCCAGCTGCACCTCTACAGCACTCCCCCCTCCCTGCGCGCCGCAGTGCCCAGCACTCCGCCCGCCCTCGAGGAGCTCTACCTCAAGCTGCTCGCGAAGCTGCCCGAGAACCGGATCCAGACCGCCCGCGAGGCGCTCAACTGGCTGCGCGAGCGGGTGATCCCCGAGCTCGAAGGCGCCACCGGCCGGCTCGAGCTCTCCGGGGCGCCCGCCGGCGACGCGCAGCGCACCACGCGGCGGCAGCCCCACGGCGCTCCGGCCCCGGGCGAAGAGGCGACCCAGGCCCAGCTGCTCGGGACCTCGCAAGAGCAGACCAAGCCGCTCCAGGCCCCCGCTGGAGATCCGTTCGAGGTCACCGCGCCCATGGACTCGCCGCAGCCCGCTCCGAGCTCCGCGGCCTCCACCGAAGAGCAGGCCTCGCCGGCGAGCGACGCCTCGGTCAGCGAACGCTCCAAGTCGCCGCAGGTGATCCAGGCGCCGGTCTTGCCCCGCGAGGAGGCCAGCGGCGCGTTCTGGATCGTCGTGGGCGCGCTCATGCTCCTGCTCGCGGTGGGCGGCGGAGTCCTGATCTGGGTCTACTTCGGCTAGACCGCACTTCTCACCACGACGTGGTGAGAAGTGAGGGCGAGCCGCGAGCGGTCGCTGCTAGCTGCTGGTCGAGGGCGCGTTGGCCGGGGGCAGGATCGGCGCGTTGATCTGCTCGTCTTCTTCGCCGCGCACCGGTCGAATGAAGCCGCGGTTGGCGCTCGACTCGATGAGGAACTCGAGGAAGCGCTGGACCTCGTGGCTGCCCTTGAACTCGACCCGCGCCTGCTCGATCAGGTCTTCGAACTTGCCCTCGTCGAAGAACACCTGGCGATACACCTGGCGCAGGTCGCGCACCGTCTGGTCGGAGAACCCGCGGCGCTTGAGCCCCACGTGGTTGATCCCACGCACGCGCGCGGGGTAGCCCTGGGCCATGGTGAAGGGAGGAATGTCCTTGCCGACCTTCGACCCGCCCGAGGTCATGCAGTGGGCGCCGAGGCGCACGAACTGGTGGATCCCGGACTGCCCGCCCACGATCACCCAGTCTTCGAGGATCACGTGCCCTGCGAGGCCGGCGCCGTTGGCGAGGATGCAGTGGTCGCCGACGAGGCAGTCGTGGGCCACGTGGCACGTGGCCATGATCAGGTTCTTGCTGCCGAGCTGAGTCAAGCCGCCGCCGGCCTCGGTGCCGATGTGGATCGTCACGTGCTCGCGGATCACGTTGTGGTCGCCGACGACCAGGCGCGAGGGCTCGCCCTCGTACTTGCGGTCTTGCGGCTCGGAGCCGATCACGGCGTAGGGAAAGACGAGGTTGCCGGCGCCGAAGGTCGTGTGGCCTTCGATGATCGCGCCTTGGCGCAGCTCGCACCCCGGACCGAGGGTCACGTGCGGTCCGACGTGGCAATACGGACCGATCTTGACGTCCTCAGCCAGCTGAGCGCCCTCGTCGACGATGGCGGTTGGGTGGATCTGGGGCATGGGGCCTTCCGCCGCTAAGCGACTTCCTGTGCAGATCTTAGCATTCACCCCCCGACAGGCCAGCGGCGGCCCGGGTTTGCGCCGGTGCGTTGGACGCGGGCCTGGGCGGCGAGCTTCACCGCCGGCGGAAGCCGAGGGCAGCGTTTGATTTAGCGGCTAGTCATCGTCGTCGAGGTCGAGCTCCTCGGGCTCGGTCGCGTCGACGGCCTCCTCGAGGTCCTCGGCGACGGTCTCCTCGAGCAGGAGCTCGGCGGTGTCGCCCAGGTCTTCGATCAGCGAGTCCAGCGTCTTGTGGTGCTTGCGGTGGCGGGGCACGAGGGCCCGCTCGAGGAGCTCGAGGGCCTTGAGCGGGAGGCGCTGATAGAGCGGCGCGGCCTCGCGGTCGCGCCGGCGGAGGATCCCGGCTGCCTGGACCTCCTTCACCACCGACGGGGCGAAGCCGCGGCCGGTGAGCAGGTGAAACAGGATCCGCCCGACCGAGTAGGCCTCGGCGTATTCGTCCGCGAGCTGCCCGAGGCGCGCGTCGGCCTCGTTCTTGGGCTCGGGGAATCCTGCCTCCACCAGGGGCACAGGGTCGACGTCGATCGACTCGCAGAGGTCGCGAAACACCTGGAGGTGGACCAGCTCGCGTTCGAGCTCCCGGGTGGGGTCGAAGGCTTGCACGCGCACCACGGAGCCGTTGCGCGCCACGAGCACACCCGACTTCTTGCGCTTTGCGACCACGATCCGGCGGGTGCGGGCGAAGGCGAGGATCTCCGCCAGCTGGCGCGACACCTCGATCGCGGTGAGCGGGGTAGCCGGCGATTTCTCGCGCACGAACTGCTCGAGCTTCATCGCGCTCTCGACGTGATCGAGCACGGCGTAGAGGATCCCCCCGGACGTGCGCAGGCCGTGCACCTCGAGGAAATACTCGTTGCCGAGGACCAGCCCGATCAGGGCACGGACGATGAACTTGCGCAGCTCGAGGGGGTGCGCCTGGCGCTCGGCCTTGAGGATCCGGATCCCCTGGCGGTCGCCCGTGTCCTGGTCGATCCCGAGGTAGGTGATCTCCGCCTGATTGGCGGCGATCTTGCGCAGCATGCGGTAGCGCTCGAGGTCGGGGGTCGCGTGGAGCCGGCGGTCGAGGTCGCGCAGGTGGGAGTCGGGCGCCTCAGCGTGGTAAATGAACTGGTGGGCGCCGAGCTCGAAGGTGTCGTCCTGCGCGAGCGGGACGGCCTTCTTGATCCGCTTCCCGCCCAACCGCACGGGCTTCTTCCCGCGCGGGACGAGCTGGTGCCCGCTCCCGACGGCGCGGATCTCCGCGTGCCGCTCGTCGACGGTGCCCCCGAAGAGCACCAGGTCCGACTCCAGGGAACGACCGAGGACGAGGGACTTCGACGCCGGGAGCAGCAGCACGCGCCCGCGCAGGTAGCCCTTCACCGCTTGTAGAGCGGCTGCCATCGCGTCTCCACTCACTGCTGTCTCGCGGCGGGCCAGCCAAAGGCTGGCCCGCCGAGGAGGCTGCGCCCTGACGGACTGCTACTCGGTCTCGTCTTCCGAGGTCATCTCGTCGGCCGACTCGGTCTCGGGCGGCTCCGGGTCGTTCTCGGTCTGCTTCAGCAGCTGAGCGGCCTTCCCGGGGATCGGGGCCAGGATCATGATCATGCGGTAGCCGTCCATCTTCGGCTGCAGCTCGACCTTGGCGTACTCCGCCAGGTCGGCGGCGATCCGCTTGCAGTGATCCCGGGCGATGTCCGAGTGCATGCGCTCGCGGCCGCGGAACAGGATGTTCACCTGCACCTTGCAGCCCTTGCCGAGGAAGCGCTTCGCGTGGCGGAGCTTGACCTGGAAGTCGTGCTCGCCGGTCTTGGGGCGCAGCCGCACCTCCTTGGTGATTACCTGGTGCTGCTTCTTTTGCGCCAGCCGCTTCTTGCGCTTGGCCTCGTACTTCTGCTTGCCGTAGTCGAGGATCTTGCACACCGGTGGGCGGCTGTCGGGAGAGACCTCGACCAGATCCAGGCCCACCTCTTGCGCGAGGGCCATGGCCTTCGGGGTGTCGACCACCCCCAGCTGCTCACCGTCGTGGGAGATCAGGCGGACTTGGGGGACTCGGATCCGATCGTTGATTCGCGGACCCCGGTTCTCGACCGGGCGGTCCATCACATATCGACGTCTAATGGCTCAAAACTCCTGTAGAGGGTTCGGCGACGAGCGATCGCCCGTCTGCGGGTGAGGGCACGACGGCCCTCGGGTGATTGGAACGCCGCGGGGCGTTTGGCTGTCGATCAGCGCGCAGGCACGCGCCACGAGGTCCACGCGAGGGAGCACCTCGGGCGCTCCGCGCCAGCGCAGGGCCACGGTGCCTTCGCTCGCTTCGCGCGCGCCGAGCACGGCGACCCCGGGGACCCCGCCCTGGCCGGCGTCGCGCACGCGGCGCCCGAGGGTGCCCTCGGAGTGGGCCTCGGCGCGCAGCCCGGCGCGGCGGAGCTCGGCGCACACCGCCGACGCCAGGGGGGCCTGGGCAGCGCCCACGGGGAGCACGTGGACCTGCGTCGGAGCCAGCCAGCCCGGCCAGGGGCCCTGGTCGGCCAGGCGAAGCAAGGTCGAGGCGAAGCTGCACAGCGAGCCCTCGAGCGCGCCGGCGACCTCGCGCACGCGGCCCGACTCCCAGCGGGAGCCGGCGAGCTCGGCGTGGATCACCAGTTCGCGACCCGGGCGCAGGCGCGGGGTGCTGAGCTCGACGCCCGGCCAAGCCGGGGCGCCCGGGCCCAGGACCTGCTCGACGACGGTCTCCCAGCCGAGGGCGCGCTGCAGGTCGCGTGCCGCGGCGAGCACGGCGTCGGGCCCGGCGTTCGTGCGCAGGGCGTCGGCGTCTTCGCTTCCGGCGTAGACCAGGCCTGCGGCGGCGTAGGCCGCACGCAGGCGGGCCTGGAGCAGCGCACGGGCGCGGAGGCCGGCTGGCAGCCAGCGCTCGCCGTCGTGGAGCTCCCGCGCGGCCGCGAGCTGGGCGTGGGCCCGCCACGGATCCGCGGAGGCGGGGCGCGGAGGCGACCGAAGGCTGCGTCCAGAAGAAGGTGCGGGCGCGACGGAAGGCGGAGGTCCTGCTAGGGACCCCTTCATACGCGAACCACGAGCCTCAACCTTTTCACGCGAACACCTCTGGCCACGGGGCCGAGCTTAGCACACCCCGGGGGCGGCGCCAGCCGCGACTTGTCGAAGCCATCGACCTTTGGGCTTGCTTGTTGCTGGGGGCAGGGGTATACCTGTGGGCTCGATTCGAGGAGAACCATGCCCAAGGCGAAGACCCACAAAGGCGCGCGCAAGCGCGTCCGCGTGACGAAGACCGGGAAGATCAAGTTCCGGCACACGTTCACCGGCCACCTCATGTCCGGCAGGTCGGGCGATCGCAGGCGAGGCCTGCGTCGTCGAGGCGTGCTGCAGAGCCAGACCGAAACCACCAAGATCCTGAAGATGCTGGGGAAGGCGCGCCCGTAGGCGCTGCCACCTGGCTGACGGATCAACGCAACAACGGGTAGCACTACCCGAGGAAGAATCCCATGAGGGTCAAAGGCGGAAGCGCCTCGCGCCGATCGAAGAACCGCGTGCTCAAGGAAGCCAATGGCTTCTGGGGCAAGCGCAAGAACTGCTGGAAGATGGCCCGGATCGCGGTGCGTCGCTCCAAGCAGCAAGCCTACGTCGGCCGCAAGCTCCACAAGCGCGACCTGCGCGCCCTGTGGATCCAGCGCCTCAACGCGGCGACCCGCGCGCGCGGGCTGACCTACAGCCGCTTCGTGCACGGCCTCGGGAAGGCCAACGTCGAGCTCGATCGCAAGACGCTGAGCGAGCTCGCGATCCACGACTCGAAGGCCTTCGACGCCGTGTTCGAGGTCGTCAAGCGCTACGTGTAGCGCGGGGAGTCCCGCATGCCTCCAAAGCCGCTCTACGACCTCAGCGAGGTCGACCTGGAGCACGTCGAGTTCGGAAAAGACGAGCTCGACGTGCTCTTGCCGCAGACGGACGTCATGCGGCAGCTGCACGGGATCATTCACAACGACGCCGACGCGGGCGTCGCCGTCGGCTTCCGCGACGTGCGAGAAGACGAGTTCTGGGTCAAGGGCCACTTCAGCGCCAAGCCGGTGTTCCCCGGCGTGCTCCTGGTCGAGAGCGCGGCCCAGCTCTGCGTGTTCCTCTGGCGGCGCAAGATCGGGCGCACCGAGGCTCCCGGCCGGGTCATGCTCTTCGGCGGGATCGACGAGGTGAAGTTCCGCGACGCGGTCTTCCCCGGCCAGCGGCTGATCTTGGTGGCGAAGGAAGAGACCGTGCGGGTGCGCCGCTCCGTCTACGACTGCCAGGCCTACGTCGACGGCAAGCTGGTGTTCACCGGCAAGATCACTGGGCTCCTCGGACCGCACATGCCCGAGGTCTACCCCGACGGGATCTAGGCTAGGGTAGGCTGCATACTTCGGGCGAATAGCTCAGTTGGTAGAGCGCCTCGTTTACACCGAGGTGGCCGGGGGTTCGAGTCCCTCTTCGCCCATTCCCGGTCCGCCTGGCCAGGCGCTTCCAGCCGGGCTTCAGGAGAACGCGGCCTCAGCGGCTGGTCAGGTCCCAGTCGTGGTCGCTCTCGTCGGGGCTGGGGGTGAGGTCGGCGTCGACCTCGGCTTCGTCGCTGTGCTCGACGTCGTCGAAGGCCGGGACCTCGGCGACGTCGGTGTCTTCGCTGCCGCCGCTGAAGCCGTCGACGTCGGCCTGACGACGCCCGAGGTCGATCCCGTGGGCAGCGGCCTCCGCGGCGGTCCAGGCCTCGGTCTTGGCGTCCGCGTTCGGGTTGGCCACCTCGCCCTCTTCGCCGAGGTTCGCGAGGGCCTCGCCGATCGGCGAGGAGGCGAGGGTCGTCTCGGCGCGCGGGTTGATCGCCCCCTCGTCCATGCGGCGGCTGGCCTCGAACAAGAGCCCGGTGATCCGCGAGCGCATGGTCTTGTCGCCGGGCTCGACGTTGGCCGAGAAGGAGAAGCGGCCGCGGGTCAGCTGGGCCATGGCGATCACGGCCTCGTCGTCGGTGAGCTCCTCGTAGGTCGCCCACACCGGGAGCCCGTTGGCGACGACGAGCTGGCCGTGCGAGTCGGAGTGGTGTATGTCGAGGGTGCCCGTCTTCTTGTTGAACTCGAGCTGCTGCAGGAGCTCGGCCGCGGGGACCTCGTCGAGCAGGCCGGTGAGCGAGGCCGCGGGGTTGATTCGGCTGACCGAAGTCAGCTCCATGGACTTGGTCGAGCTCTCCTGGTCGTGTTCGACCATGTCGTCGGTCGAGCGAATGTCGACGTCGTAGGGGCCGATCGTGATCTTGTCGCCGACCTTGAGCAGCGACGAGGAGACGCGCTTCCCGTTGAGGTAGGAGCCGTTGGAGGAGCCCTCGTCCTCGATCACCATGGTCTTGCCCAGGACCTTGACCACGGCGTGCCGCCGCGAGACCTCCTTGTGGGGGAGGGTCAGGTCCGAGGCGTCTGAGCGCCCGATCGTCATCAGCAGCTTGTTGCCGAGCGGCACCGGCGGCAGCGGATCGCAGCACATCCAGG
>JAGQRJ010000414.1 GCA_020425635.1 Planctomycetota bacterium
CGGCCAGCACCTGCGCGAAGCGCCGGATCGAGGAGGAGGTGTCCGAGACGACGAGGGAGTTCGAGGTCCCCTCGATCATCAACGTGCCCTTGTCGGAGAGCAGCCCCTCGAGCTCGCGCTTCACGTCTTCGGCCTGGACGTAGCGCAGCGGCATGACCTGCACGACGAGCTCGTCGCTGTCGGCGATCACGTCCGGGTCGGAGCCGACCCGCACGGGCAGCCCGCGGCGCTTGGCCTCGTCGAGGGTCAGGATCCGCACGACCTTGCCGGTGCGCATGATCGTGCGCCCCTTGGGCAAGAGCCAGGCGCGCAGCACCTCGAGCGCCTCGTCGACGCTCAGGGCCTTGTCGGCGGTGACCGAGATGTCTCCCTGCACGGCCGCCTCCTCGACGAAGCTCAGGCCGGCTTCGCGCGAGAGGAAGCCGAGGAAGGTCTGGATCGACGCTCGGCGGAAGGTGAAGACCAGCTTCGTGTCTTCGTCCTGGCCCAGGACGGGGGCCACGGCGCAGACGCAGAGGGTGGTCATGAGGAGCAACGCGGATTTATTCACGTCTAGTCTCCACTCGTGGGTTTCTTGATCGAGGCTTCGCGCTGCGCGCGCAGCCTCTCGAGGATGGAATCACGCTTTTCTTCGGAGAGCGGCTCGACCGGGGTCGTCGACCCCGCGGCGCGGTACGGCGTCGCGGAGGGCGAGCTGCTGGCCTTGGCCACATCGATCAGCTGGGTGCGCACCGCCTTGGGGACCTCGAGCGAGTCCCCCAGGTCGAGGGTCGTCTCCTTGCCCTTGGCGACGGCGCGCACGGTGAAGGTCTCGACCGCGGCGATCGAGACGTCCTCGAGCACCCAGCCGCTGGCCACGAGCAAGGCCTTGCGCTCGGCGCGCACCTCGAACACCGCGCGGCGCTCGGCGCCCTCTCCGGTGAGCCCGGTGAGCCTCAGCTCGAGCTTGTCGGGCGGCGGCGCCGCGACCGGCACGACGCGGCTCGGCTCGGGGTCCCGACGCGGCCTCCGCGGCGGGGCCTTGGGGCGGAAGTCGCGCGCGGCGAAGGGGTCCGCGGAGCCGATCTTGGCGTAGCGCGCTTCGAGCTGCTTGAGGTCGAGGTCGAGCGGGGCGCCGACGGGGAGCGGAGTCCCGACCGCCGCGACGCTCGAGGGGTTGGCGTCGTCGCCGCGGGCCCCGGGGGCCGCGCCGTCGGAGCCGAGCATGCGGACCGCGAGCAACCCGACCAGGAGGGTCGCCGCGCCGCCGAGGAGGTAGGTGCGCGGGGTGATCATGAGCCCCGCCTCTCGCCGGCGGTGGTCAGGGCGACCAGGCTCAGCTGGACCTCGAGGGTCTTGCTCGCGCCCTCCTTGCCCGAGGGGGGGATCACCGCGAGCCGGTCGACCCGCAGCGGGCGCCCGATCCGGGTCAGGCGCTGGAGGAAGGTCTGGAGCTGGGCGAGGGTGACCTTCGCGTCGACCTCGAAGCGCAGCTCGAGGTAGGGCGAGTCCGGATCGTTGCCCAGGGGCGAGCTGCCCACGAAGTCCACCGACTCGGGCTCGAACCCGGCCAACTTCGACTCCTCGGGCAGCACCGCCACCAGCTCCTGCACCAGGCCGCCAGGGGGCGGGGTCAGCTGCGCCGACCACACCTCGCGCTCGCGGGCCAGCGCGCGCAGGCGCTCGGCCATGCCCCGCTCGCCCTCGAGGGTCCCCTCGAGGTCACGCAGGGTCGCCCCTTGCTCGCGCCAGGCCTGCCACACCGGGGCCACCACGTAGTTGCTGATCAGGGCCACCCCGACGATGGCTCCGGTCACCAGCGCCAGCTGGCGCTCACGCGGGCTCATGACGAACCTCCAGGGTTCAAGGTCGCGCGGGCAGAGAAGGTCACCCCGAGGAGCCCCTTCTCGCGCGGGGGGCGAATCCCCTCGAGGGTCACCCCCAGCACCCGGGGGTGCCGCTCGAGGCTGTCGACGAACGCGGCGACGGTCGCCCAGTCCTTGGCCATGCCCGTGAGCAGCAGCTCGCCTTCGTCCTGCCAGCGGACCCGGGTCAGGTAGGCCGTGTCTTCGGGCAAGGCCTCCGCGAGCAGGAGCAGGACCTCGAGCTCGCGTCCGCGGCGCTCGGACCAGGCCTTGGCGACCCGCACCTCGGAGGCCAGCCGCTTGGCGCGCTCGACGGCGGGCGCGAGGTTCTCGCGCTCGCTCTGGAGGTCGGCGATCCGCTCGCGCCGCGCGGCGAACTGCCGCTCGACGAGCAGCCCGCAGAGGAGCAAGATCACGCCGACGGCGGCGGCGACGCCGCCCAGGCGCAGCTTTTGCTCGCGCGCCGCGCGCTGCTCGACCTGGCCGCGGAGGTCGAACTCGGGGTGGTGGCGAAAGCCCGGGTCGGCCGCGGCCGTCGCCAGGATCAGCTCGGAGTCTGCGCCCTGCAGGGAGTCGAGCTCGCCGAGGGTCCGCAGGACCTCGAGGCGCTTGGGGTCGGACTCGAGGACCAGGAGCCGCTCGGGCCGCCCGGGGAAGGCCCCGATCGCGCGGCGCACGGCGCCCAGGAGCGCGGTCGGGCTGGAGGCGCGCACGCGGACCCCGCGCGAGGCGACGAGGTCGCCGCTCGCGTCGAGGAGGGCCAGGTCGGCGGCGTCCTCGTCGCTGCGCAGCACGAGCGCGGCCCCCTTGGCGCCGGCGTGGCGCGCGGCGTGGGCCAGGGCCTCGCCCGGGAGCACGCCGCGCCCGGGCTTGAGCCCGGCGCCGAGCACGAGCTCGAGGGAGGGGGCCAGGTCGACGTGCCGCACTGCGCTGAGCCGCATGGGCAGCCCTTCGGGCTCCTCCTTGCCCACGTTCCACACCACCGCGAGCTGCTCGGCGGGCAAGGCGAAGGCCCGCTGCGCCTGAAAGCGCGCGAGCGCGGGGAGCTCGGCCGCGGGCACGACCGGCACGTGCACGTGCCGCTCGAGCACCGCGCCGCGGTCGACGATCACGTGCACCGGCCCCTTGGCCCCGAGCTCGCTCGCGAGCTGGCGCAGCGCCGCCACGGCGGCCTCGCGCCACGCCTCGGGGTCGAGCTTTGGGTCCAGCGCGACGCTCGCGCCCTGCGGCCCGTCGCCGTTGTTCCACACCACCAGGCGCAGCGCGGTCGGCACGAGCTCCAGCGCGCACCCACGACTCATGGGAGCTCCTCTCCACGCTCGCCCGGCAGGGGAAAGCCCAGCGGGGTCAGGTCATGCCACAGCAGGATCCGCGCGGGACCGAAGCTGCGATCGATCAAGGCCTCGACCCGGCGAAAGCGCTGGGGGCGGTCGTCGAGCTGCGCCAGGGCGTTCACGGTGAACTGCTCGCTGCGCGTGGTCACGATGTCCGCGATGATCTGCACCTTCTGCAGGGGCAGCGCACGCAGCAGCCACCCCGGAGACGAGAGGTCTTGCGACACGTCGAGGCGCGCGGTGAGGATCGCCTCGACGTCGTCTTCCTCGAGCCCAGGGAGCCCGAGCAGGACCTCCCGCGGCGCGGTGTTCACGTTGACGCGGCCGACCAGGATCTCGGTGTCGGTGAGCGTGAACTCGTCGAGGACCAGGATCGCGTCCTCCGGGGTCATGCCCTCGAACAGGAGCTGCCCCAGCGACTGCAGCGGCCGCCCGGCGCGGCTGGCGAGCCCCTCGCGGGTGGCTTGGCTGGCCTCGCTCAAGCGGTCGCGCACGTCTTCGGCGGACGCCTGCTCCCACACGAGGCGCGTGCGCTCGTCCACGGTCCGGTTGAGCTCGCGCGAGAACACGGTCAGGTAGTCGATCAGCCCGCGGTCCAAAACGCCGTCGGCGTCGTCGGGCGGGAACGAGCGATCGCCGTCGTCCTCGCACGGATCGAGCAGGCCGTTGCGGTTGCGGTCCTCGCCGTAGAGCACGGCGGGGTCGATCCAGCGCACGCGCAAGAGCTCCTCCAGCGACTCGATCGAGCTGTTCTTCGCTTGATAGGGCGGGTCGAGGCTGAGGTAGTAGTCGCTCTCGGCGCCGCCGTCGAGGGGGTCGTCGTCTTCGTCGCGCCAGTCCACGATGGCCGCCGCGGCGTCGGTCGTCATGCCCGGGAGCAGCTCGAGCTGCTCCTGGGTGGCGACGTTCACGTTCAGCTTGCCGTTCTCGTCGCGGAGCCCGTAGCGCAGCTCGCGCCCGTCGCCCGGGTCGGGCTCGGTGAGCAGCAGCCACACCCGGCCCTCGTCGAAGGCGTAGCCCGCGAAGCGCGCCTGATCGTCACGCCAGGCGTCGCCGAGGGTGTCGCCCGGCAGCTGATCCTGGCGGACCTCGGCCAGGGCGAGCTCGATCGCCGAGTCGATCATGGCCCGCAGGCGCAGGTCGTCGAGGCGGGCCTGGGTCGCCCCGAGCTCGACGCGGGTGCGGAGGCCGAGCGAGAGCGCCAGGCTCACGAGGGCCACGAGCAAGACGAGCACGAGGATCAAGACCGACCCCTGCTCCTCCCGGCGCGCGATCATTGGGTCGCCTCGCGGAAGTCGGTCGAGCCGCGGGAGCACGGCGGGCTGAAGGTCAGGGTCTGCTCGCGCACGCCCTGGGGCGTGCGCACCCACACCCGCAGGCGGACCCCCGCCGGCAGGGTGAGCGTGGTCGTGCTGTCGTAGGTCTCGGCCCAGGCCTGACCGTCGTAGTAGCTCGCCGCGAAGGCCACGGCGTCCGGGACCAGCTCCTCGATCGGCGGGGCGTCGCTGAGGGGCGCCGGGTCGCGCACCCGCGTGACCTGCCGCACCAGCCCGCGCTCCTCGGTCGCGCTGTCGTCGTCGAGCCAGTAGATCACCGAGACCAGCGCGCCCTCACCGAGCGGGGCCTCGACCCCGAAGGCCAGGGCGGGCTCCCACACCGCGAGGGTCAAGCGCGCCCGCGCGGACAGGTCGACCGTCTGCGGGTCGGTGTCGCCCAGGTCGCGCGCTTGCATGAGCTCGCCGCCCAGCGGGGCCTCCTCACCGATCATGCCCGCGGCGTAGGTCGCGCCGGGCGGCACGAGCCCGTTGAAGTCCGCGCGCAGCCGGCTGGCGAGGGCGCGGACCTGCGCGCGCGCCGCCCCGCGCTCGCTGATCGCCTCGTCGGCGCGGAGGCTGACGAACACGAGCTGCGCGACCGCCAACCCGATCAAGGCCGTGATCAGGGTCGCGAGCAGGAGCTCGAGCAGGGTGAAGCCGCGGCGGGTCATCGCAGCGCCCCCCCCGCGATCGGGTCGAGGAAGTAGCTGCGCTGCAGCTCCAGCGAGCGCTCGCCGGTGGTCGAGGTCCAGAGCACGGCGCAGCGCGCCTCGACCAGCCCCTCGATCTCGCCCGGGTCCACCTCGACCGACCAGCGCACCTCGGGGTAGCCGACGTCGTCGAAGGTCCCGCTGCCGCTGGAGAGCTCGACCTCGCCGCTGCTGAGCTGAGCCAGGAGCCCCTCCATCAGGTCGGCGGCGAGCTCGAGTTCACCGGCCTTCCCGTCGCTGAGCACGCACTGGGAGATCGCGCCGGAGACGACCACGATCCCCGCGGTGCACAGCACGAGCGCCACCAGGACCTCGACCAGGGTGAAGCCGCGCGCGCTCATAGGTCCTCCACCACCCGCGCCAGGCCGAGCACGGGGTCGACCACGAGCTCGGTTTGCAGGTCCTTGGCCGCGAACACGAAGCGCCCGGCGCTCGACTCGCCGCTGGGGAAGAAGCTCAGCGCCGCCTCACCCGGCTCCCACAGCTCGCCGTCGACCTCGACCTCGAGCAGGCTCACCCCGTCGGTGTAGGGCTGGTCCCAGACGGGCGCGCCTTCGCGCGCGGGCTCCAGCTCGGGGTCGTCGCCCTCGGGCTCGGCGAGCGGATCGCGCGCCCGGACCAGGCGCAGCCCGTCCGCGTCGACGAGGAGCAGCACGGTCCGTCCCTCGCTCGTGGCCCAGGCCCGCGCCTTGCGCGTGAGCGCGAGGGTGGTCTGGACCTGGGTGCTCAGGCGCCCGGCCGCGCGCTGCCCCACCACGCTCGGCAAGGCGAAGCCGAGGAGGACCGAGAGCATGGCCATGACCACGAGCAGCTCGAGCAGGGTGTAGGAGCGGGAGGAGCGCATGGGTTACCAGTTGGTGATGTCGTCCTCGGTGCCGTCCCGGCCGTCGGGGCCCATGGACGAGAGGTCGTAGCTCTGCGGGTTGTGCTGCCCGGGGGCGCGGTAGGAGTAGGGGTTGCCCCAGGGGTCGTTGGGGACCTCGCTCTTGAGGTAGGGCCCCGACCACTTCTTCGGCTCGGGGGCCGCGCTGGGCTTGCTGCGCAGCGCCTCGAGGCCCTGGGTGGTGGTCGGGTAGGCGCCGTTGTCGACCTCGTAGGTGTCGAGCGCCGTCCCGAACAGGCTCTTGATCTGCGTCTCGGCGGCGCCCTTGCGCGCCTCTTCGCTGCGCCCGACGAAGCTCGGGATCACGAGGGCGGCGAGCACCGCGATGATCACCATCACCAGCAGCAGCTCGATCAGGGTGAAGCCGCGGCGGAGCGAGCGGCGGAGCGCGGTGCGGGACGTCATGGGGATACCTCTTGGCGGGTTCAATGGATCAGCGTGTTGAGGGTGAACACGGGGAGCAAGGCCGCGAGCACCACGAAGAACACCACCGCGGCCACGCTCACGATGAGCAGCGGCTCGAAGGCGGAGACGAAGGCGGTCAGCGCGCGGTCGACCTCGACCTCGGCCCGCTGGCCGACGCGCTCGAGGACCTCGGCCAGGGTGCCCGACTGCTGCCCCACGCCGATCACCTCGACGGTCTGGGGCGGGACCAGCCGGGTCTCGGAGAGGGCCGGGGCGACCTCCATGCCGCCGCGCACCCGGTCGACCACGGGGAGCAGGCCCTGGGTGAAGACCCGGTTGCCCGCGGCCTGGGCCGCGATCTCCAGCGAGGCGAGCACGTCGACCCCGCAGGCGAGGAGCGTGCCCAGGGTTTGGCTGAAGCGGGCCAGGGCGGCCTGCGCCACGACCCCGCGCACGCCGGGGACCTTGAGCAGGATCTTGTCGCGGGTGAAGCGCCCCTCCTCGGTCTCCAGGGCGCGCCGAATCCAGATCCCCGCGCCGATCAGGGCCAGGATCACGAGCCAGCCGCCGCTCTGCAGCCCGGCGGAGATCCCGAGCAGGATTCGGGTGGGCAGGGGCAGCGCCCCGCCGAGGTCGGCGTAGATCGAGGCGAAGCGCGGGACGACCCAGGCGAGCAGGAAGGCCACCGCCGCGGTGCTGAGCAGGCCCAGCAGCGCCGGGTAGGCGAGGGCCGAGCGCAGCTTGCGGGTCAGCGCGTGCTCGCGCTCGGCGAAGTCGGCGACCCGGCGCAGGGCCTGGCCGAGGAAGCCGCCGGCCTCGCCCGCGCGCACGAGGGCCGTGGCCGTGCTCCCGAAGAGCTCGGGGCGGCGCTCGAGGGCCTGGGCCAGGGCCTGGCCCTGGGCGATGTCCCGGCGCAGCTCGCCGAGGAGCACCCGCGCGCGCTCCTCGTCGGCGGTGGTGCGCTGCCCGCCCCACATCACGTCCTCGGACTCGGGCGGGCGAACCAGGGTGTCGAGGGCCTGCAGCAGCGGGACCCCGGACTCGGTCAGGTCCGCGAGCTGACGGGCGAAGCGCGCCGCCGTCTCGGCGCCGATCCGCGCGCGGCTGCGCCGGCGGTTGGCGGCCTCCACCGTCTCGAGGCGGATCGGGAACAAGCCCTCGCGGTCGAGGGCCGCCAGCGCGGCCTGCTCGGTCTCGGCCGGGAGGCTGCCCTCGACGACGGTCCCGTCCAGGCGGCGCGCGTTGTAGCGGTAGGTCCCCATGGCTACTCGGCCCGCGTGACCCGCACGACTTCGGCGGGGGTGGTGGTGCCGGCGCGCAGCAAGCGCACACCGTCGTCGCGCAGCGAGAGGTTGCCCTCCTTGCGGACCTGAGTGCGGAGCGCGACCGCCGAGGCGTTCTCGCTCGCCAGCTCGCGCAAGGCGTCGCTGACGGGCACCAGCTCGAAGATCCCGGCGCGGCCGCGGTAGCCGGTCTCGAAGCACTCGCTGCAGCCCGCCCCGTGCTTGACCTCGGCGCTGGGCTCGACCCCGAGCTCGGCCAGGAGCTGCTCGAGCCCGTGCTCGTGCGGGTGGGGCTCGCGGCAGGCGGGGCAGATCCGGCGCACGAGGCGCTGAGCCATCAGCCCCTCCACCGTCGCGGCCACGAGGTAGGGCTCGACGCCCATGTCGATCAGGCGCGGGAGCGCCCCCGCGGCGTCGTTGGTGTGCAGGGTCGAGAGCACGAGGTGCCCGGTGAGCGAGGCCTGCACGGCGATCTGGGCGGTCTCGGTGTCGCGGATCTCGCCGATCATGACCACGTCGGGGTCGTGGCGGAGGATGCTCCGCAGCCCGCGCGAGAAGGTCAGCCCGATCTTGGCGTGCACCTGGATCTGGCTCACGCCCGAGAGCCGGTATTCGACCGGGTCCTCGACGGTGATGATCTTGAGCGCGTCGCGATCGAGCTCCATCAGCCCGCCGTAGAGGGTCGTCGACTTGCCGCTTCCGGTCGGCCCGGTGACGAGCACGATCCCGTGCGGGAGCGCGAGGAAGTCGGCGAGGGTCTTGGAGTGCTCGGGCGACATGCCGAGCTGCGAGAGGTCGCGCGACCCCTGGGCCCCCTGGTCGAGGATGCGCAGGGCGAGCCCCTCACCGAAGAGCGTGGGCAGCACGCTCACGCGGACGTCGAGCTCGCGCCCGTTGCGTCCGAGGCGGATCCGGCCGTCCTGGGGCAGCCGCCGCTCGGCGATGTCCATCTTGGCCATGATCTTGAGGCGGCTGACGATCGCCGCCTGAAAGCGCTTGAGCTCGCGAGGCAGGCGCGCGGGCTGCATGACGCCGTCGATCCGGTAGCGCACGCGCAGCTCGCGCTCGGTCGGCTCGACGTGGACGTCGGAGGCCCTCGCCTCCACGGCGTCCCAGAGCAGCTTGTTGACGAACTGCACGAGGGCCGCGTCGTCGTGCTCCTCGTCGCTCTCGGTCTCGACCACGCCGGCGTCGACGGCGGCGCCCTCGGTGGCGGCCCGGTCGAGCGCGTCGGCGCCGACGCCGTAGAGCCGGCGGATCGCGCCCTCGACCTCGTCGATCGGGGCGAGGCAGGCCTCGATCGACTCCCCGAGGAGGATCCTCAGCTCGTCGAGCTCGTCGAGGCGGAAGGGGTCGCAGGTCGCGACCGTCAAGCCGGCCGCCCCGCGCTGGTAGGGCAGGAAGCGGCCCGCGAACACGAGCCGGGTCGGGATCTGCGCGAGCAGCGCGGGGTCGGGCTCGAAGGCCTCTCCGAGGCTCACGAGCTCGAGGCCGGTGTACTCCGCGAGGGCCGCCGCGAGGGGCTGCGGGGCCACCGCGTTCAAACGGAGCAGGGTCTGATCCAGTCGCTCGTCGGGCTGGCGCGCGGCTTCGGCGGCGGCCAACGCGGCCGCGTCCAGCGCCCCGTGGCGCACCAGCACGTCTCCCAGACCCTCGACCATGTTGACCCCGGACACTTGGATTCCTTCCCTCTCCCGGCCTAGCCCGCGACCCCCGCACCTCACGGCGCGGGGGTCGCGTCAAGACCGCGTGGAGGCGGTTGCTTAGTCGAGGACGTTGAGTCCGACGAGCTTGACCTCTTGCTCGAGGGTCAGCACCTCGCGCAGCTGGTCCATGGCGGCCTTGACCTGCTCACGGTCCGCGTCTTGCGCGGCGCGGAACTCGGTGAGCAGCGCGTTGAGGGCGTCGCCCTCGGTCGTCTCGCGGGCCTTCTTGAGGAAGTCCTGGCGCCGGGTCTGCTGCTCGTTGTTGAGCATCTCGCGGGTGTCGAGCACGGTGTCGAGCCGGGGGAGGACCACGGCGGCCTCCTCCTCGCTCAGCGCCAGGGCCTCGACGGCCTGCTCGCGCAGACGCGCCTTGAGCTGCGGCCCGCCGCGACCACGTCCGCCACGACCCTCGCCGTCGCCGCCGCGCCCGAAGCGCTGACGGCCGCGCTGCATGAGCTCCTGGGCCTTCTTCATTTGCTCCTCGGTGAGCACGCCCTTGAGGTTCTCCTGCATCGTGTCGCGGAAGCCACGCATCATCTCGCGCGCGCCCTCCATGTCGCCGTTCTGGAACATCTCGCGCAGCTTCTGGCCCTCCTCCGCCATCTTGGCGTTGAGCGCCTCGAGCTGAGCGACCTGCTCCTCGGTGAGCCCGAGCTGCTCCTTGAAGCGGTCGATGGGGAGCTGCATCCCGCGCCCGCCCATGCCCATGCCGCGTCCGCGGCGCCGCGGAGCCTGGTCGCCCTGACCGTCGCCCTCGCCCTGCGGAGCCGGAGTGTCGCCTTCGGGGGTGCCGTCCTGGGCAAAGGCCAGCGGGGCGAGCCCCAGAGTCAAAACCAGAGTCAGTGCACGAATCATCGTCGGATCCTTCCGGTCCAGCCATCGCTGGGAAGTAGTTCTAGCGTGCGAGGGTAACGAAACCTCACCGGCGGAGTTTCGACATATCTAAACCTAAACGAAATTTCATGTTCCGTCGTTTGGGCGCCCCCTGGAAGCCACGCCTAAGTCCCAAGGTTCCAAAGCCGAGGCTCGCCGCGAGCGGTCTCCAACGGCTTCCCAAAACAACGCACATGAACGGCCAGTGTTGGTAACGTCCGTCGCGAGGTGCGTATGCGAATCAAGGCGCGTCCAGACGAGTTCATGGTGCGCGAGCTCTCGAGCTGGACCCCCGACGAGAAGGGGCCCGTCTCGGTTTACTCCCTCCGCAAGAAGAAGTTAGACACCTTCTCCGCGATCCGTCGGCTCGCGAGCGCGGCCCAGGTTCCCCTCGACGCCATCCACTACGTCGGGCTCAAGGACCGGCAGGCGGTCACCACCCAGCTGATCTCCGTCGCGGGAGGCCACCGGCTGAACCCCAATCAGCGCATCCCCGGGCTCTCGGTGCGCTACATGGGCCGCACCTCCGCCCCGCTGAGTTCGGCGGACCTCCAGGGAAACGCGTTTCGGATCGTGGTCCGCGACCTCTCGCGAGAGCAGCTCGAGCGCCTCGAGACCAACCTCCCCGCGGTCGTGGCCCACGGGATGATCCACTACTTCGACGACCAGCGCTTCGGCTCGCTGACCGCCGGCCAGGGCATGCCCGGGCGCGCCCTCGCCAAGGGCGACCCCGAGGAGGCGCTCCGCGACTTGATCGCCACCCCCGGTCGCCGGGATCCCCCGGAGGAGAAGCGCTTCAAGACCCTCGTCCGCCGCACCTGGGGCGACTGGGAGGTCCTCGCCCGCAAGTGGGGCACGCGGCGCGGCAAGTCGATGGTCCAGCACCTCGTGCGCAAGCCCGGCGACTACGCCGGAGCCTGGCAGCGCTGCCCGGGGCGCGAGCGCGCGATCCACGTGTTCGCCTACCAGTCGCTGATCTGGAACGAGTCGGTGCGCCGCTACCTCGACGCGCTGCTCCCCTCGGAGCACCGCTTCGCGACCCCCTACGCGGGAGGCATGCACGTGTGGCCGAGCTACGGCCCCGACGAGACCCCGCCTCCGCTGCCCGAGACCTTCCCGCTGATCGATCACACCTCCCAGCTCCCCGACCCCGCCATGCGCGCCGCGGTCGAGCAGGCGCTGGCGGCCGAGGGCCTGACGGTGGAGACCTTCAAGATTCCCGAGATCCCCGGCTGCTTCTTCAAACACGAGGAGCGCCCCCTCGTCGTGCGCCCCGAGGGGATCGAGCTCCTCGGCGGCTCGACCCCCGACGAAATGCACCCCGGGCGCTCGAAGGTGACCCTCGAGTTCGCGCTCCCTCCCGGCGCCTACGCCACGCTGCTGCTCAAGCGCCTGTTCGGCTCCTCGATCGAAGAGGGCCGCGGGCGCCCGGCGCGCGACGACCGGCGTCGCGGACCCCGCCGGCCGCACCAGGGCCGCCGTCCTCGCGGACGCAGGTGAGCGAAGCCTCCGACCTCCGGCGGGCCCACCGCATGCTCCAGGACCCGCAGCGGATCAGCGATCAGCTGCGCGGGCGGAGCGCGCCGCGGCTCACCGCCTGGGTCCACGGGGCGA
>JAGQRJ010000415.1 GCA_020425635.1 Planctomycetota bacterium
CAGCAGGTCGTGCAGCGCGTCGGGGTGCGCGCAGCGCCGGCTGGGGGCGGTGCCCGCCAGCTCGGCTTCGACCTCGTCGAGGACGCCCGGGTCGAGCAGCCCGCGCAGCTCCTCTTCGCCGAGCAGCTCGCGCAGCAAGGCGCGGTCGAGGGTCAGGGCTTGCGCGCGGCGCTCGGCGAGGGGCGCGTCGCCCTGGTACATGAACTCGGCCACGAAGCCGAAGGTCAGCCCGCGGGCGAAGGGTGAGGCCGTGCGCGTCTCGACCTCGGTGACCCGCAGCTCGCCGTGGGCCACCTGGCGCAGGGTCTGGGTCAGCGCGGGCAGGTCGAAGCGATCCTGCAGGCACTCGCGGTAGGTCTCGAGGATCATGGGGAACGCGGGGAAGGCCGCGGCGGCGGTCAGGAGCTGCTCCGAGCGCACCCGCTGTGCCCAGAGCGGCGTCCGCGCCCGGGCGCGCCGGCGGGGGAGCAAGAGCGCCCGCGCGGCGTTCTCGCGGAACTGCCCCGCGAACAGCGCCGAGCTCTGCAGCTGCTCGACGATCAAGTCCTCGACCTCGTCGGGGTCGGGGAAGAGGAGCTCGAGGTCGAGGGCCTCGTGCCCCTCGGGGATCCGGAGCACGATCCCGTCGTCGGTCCACAAGACCTGGGTCGGGAGGTCCGAGTCGCGGCGGAGCTGGGCCTCGAGGGCCAGCGCCCACGGGGCGTGGACCCGCGCGCCCAGCGGCGAGAGCACGCACACCCGCCAGTCGCCGAGCTCGTCGCGGAAGCGCTCGACCACCAGCTCGCGGTCGGTGGGCACGACCCCGGTGGCCTCGCGCTGGCGGGCGACGTAGTCGATCAGGTTCTTCGCCGCGAGGGCGTCGAGGCGACAGGCGTCCTCGAGCCAGGCGCTCGCCGCGTCGGCTTCGCGGCGAAGAACCTCACGCAGCAGGGCCCCGATCGCGCGACCCAGCTCCGCCGGTCGGCCAGGGCTCGCCCCGTGCCAGAAGGGGAGCTTGCCGGGCTCTCCGGGGGCGGGCTCGACCAGCACCCGGTCGCGGGTCACGTCGACGATTCGCCAGGTGCTCGCCCCGAGCACGAAGGTCTCCCCGGCGCGCGACTCGAAGACCATTTCCTCGTCGAGCTCGCCCAGGCGCGGGCCGCCTTCGCCGAGGTGCACCGCGTAGGTCCCGCGGTCGGGGATCGTGCCGGGGTTGAGCACGACCTTCATGCGCGCGCCGCGCCGCGCGCGGAGCAGGTCGTGGGTCCGATCCCACACCAGCACGGGGCGCAGGTCGCTGAAGGCGTCCGACGGATAGCGCCCCGAGAGCATGTCGAGCACGCCGATCAGGGCCGAGCGCGGCAGCTCGCGGTAGGGGTAGGCGCGGCGCACCAGGCGCTCGAGGTCGTCGAGGGGCCAGTCGCGCTCGAGGCACAGGCTCGTGATCTGCTGAGCGAGCACGTCGAGGCAGCTGCGGGGGACGCGCAGCGCCTCGAGCTCGCCCGTCTGCATGGCGCGGGTCACCGCGGCGGCCTCGAGCAGGTCGCCCGTGTATTTGGGGAACAGGCGCACCCGGCTCGTCTCGCCGACCTGGTGCCCGGCGCGTCCGGCGCGCTGCAGGCCACGGGCGACGGCTCCCGGCGACTCGACGAGCACCACGAGGTCGACCGCCCCCATGTCGATCCCCAGCTCGAGGGAGCTGGTCGCGACGATCCCCTGCAGCGTCCCGGCCTTGAGCTGCTCCTCGACCTCGGAGCGTCGGGCGTGGGAGAGGCTGCCGTGGTGCGCCCGCACGAGCTCTTCACCCGCGAGGTCGTTGAGGTGTTGGGTCAGGCGCTCGCAGAGCAAGCGGCTGTTGACGAACACGATCGTCGAGCGGTGCGCGCGGATCAGCTCCAGGATCGGGCCGTGGAGATGCGGCCAGATCCCGCCGCGGCGCAGCGGCTGCGCGTCGAGGTCCAGGAGGGACTCCCCGTCGGACGCCTCGAGCTGCGCCAGCGGGAGCTCGCCGGGGTGCTCCATGTCGGCGACCGGCACGACCACCTCGAGGTCGAGCAGGGGCGCGTCGGTCGCGTCGACGAGGGCGACCTCGCGATCGCCGCCCAGGTAGCGCGCGACCTCGTCCAGCGGACGCGCCGTGGCCGAGAGCCCGATCCGCTGGGGGTCACCCGCGGCGAGCCGAGCGACGCGCTCGAGCGAGAGCGCCAGGTGCACCCCGCGCTTGGTCGGGGCGAGGGCGTGGACCTCGTCGACCACGATCCACTGCACCGTGCGCAGGGTCTCGCGGGCCTGGGAGCTGAGGATCAGGTAGAGCGACTCGGGCGTCGTGACCAGCACGTCTCCTGGGCGTGTGGCCTGCGCGCGGCGGTCCCGGGTGGGGGTGTCGCCCGTGCGCACGTCCACCCGCAGCTCGCGGGCGGGCAGCCCCAGGCGCTCGCTCGTGCGGCGGATCCCCATGAGCGGCGCGCGCAGGTTGCGCTCGACGTCGTGGACGAGGGCCTTGAGCGGCGAGACGTAGAGCACGCGCACGCCGGGCGGCGCGTCGGGCGGGAGCGCGCTCAGGCGATCGAGGCACCACAGGAACGCGGCGAGGGTCTTGCCGCTCCCGGTCGGCGCGAGCAGGAGCGCGTGGGCGCCCTCGGCGATCGCGGCCCAGCCTCGCCGCTGCACGGGCGTCGGCTCCGCGAAGGTCTCGCGAAACCACGTCTCGGTGGCCTGGCCGAAGGGGAGCGGGGGCGCGTTCACGGCTGCAGGGTAAGGTGGATTTTCGGGTCTGCCAAGGGCCACGCCTGGGCGGAAGTCCTGGCGCCCCCTGACCACGCGGCGGCACAACCACGCGTTGCGTCGATCCAACCGCTGCGTCATAGGCTCGCTGGCGACGCGCGCCTACCGTCTGGGGGTCGACGGCCGTCCGGTCGTCCCAACCCTGAAGGAGGTGTCATGAGCACCAGCGTCACCACGAAGCCCGACCACCACGTCGCCGACCTGTCCCTCGCGGACTGGGGCCGGCGCGAGATCGCGATCGCCGAGCACGAAATGCCCGGCCTGATGGCGATCCGCCGCGAGTTCACCGCGAGCCAACCGCTGGCAGGCGCGCGGATCGCCGGGAGCCTGCACATGACCGTGCAGACCGCGGTTCTGATCGAGACCCTCAAGGCCCTCGGCGCCGAGGTGCGCTGGGCGAGCTGCAACGTGTTCAGCACCCAGGACCACGCGGCCGCCGCGATCGCCGTGACCGAGACCCCGGTGTTCGCCTTCAAGGGCGAGAGCCTTCAGGACTACTGGGCCTTCACCCATGAGCTGCTCGACTGGCCCGACGGCAAGGGCCCGAACCTGATCGTCGACGACGGCGGAGACCTGACCCTGCTCCTGCACCTCGGCGTCCAGGCGGAGCAAGACCCGACGGTGCTCGACCGGGCGCCGGGCTCCGAGGAGGAGGCGGTCTTGCTCGCCGCGATCCGCGCCAAGCTCGCCGAGGACGCGACCTTCTACTCGCGGAGGATCCCGGACGTGCTCGGCGTGTCCGAGGAGACGACCACCGGCGTCATGCGGCTCAACGAGCGCGCGCGCGACAAGACGCTGCTGTTCCCGGCCTACAACGTCAACGACTGCGTGACCAAGTCGAAGTTCGACAACGTCTACGGCTGCCGCGAGTCGCTGGTCGACGCGATCAAGCGCGCCACCGACGTCATGATCAGCGGCAAGAAGGCCGTGGTGTGCGGCTACGGCGACGTGGGCAAGGGCTGCGCCCAGGCGCTGAAGGCGGCGGGCGCCGTGGTCTACGTGACCGAGATCGACCCGATCTGCGCGCTCCAGGCCTGCATGGAGGGCTTCCAGGTCAAGAGCATGGATCAGCTCGCCGAGGTGGGCGACCTGTTCGTGACCACCACCGGCAACGTCGAGATCGTCGCGCGCCGGCACATGGACCGCATGAAGCACAACGCGATCGTCTGCAACATTGGGCACTTCGACTCCGAGATCGACGTCGCCGGCCTCGGCGACCTCGAGTGGGAGGAGATCAAGCCCCAGGTCGACCACGTGATCTGGCCCGACGGCAAGCGGATCGTGCTCCTCGCCAAGGGCCGCCTGGTGAACCTCGGCTGCGGCACGGGGCACCCGAGCTTCGTCATGTCCTGCTCCTTCGCGAACCAGGTCATGGCCCAGATCGACCTCTTCGAGCGCGGCGCCCAGCTCGAGCGCAAGGTCTACCGCCTGCCCAAGCTCCTCGACGAGAAGGTCGCGCGCCTGCACCTCGACGCGCTCGACGCGACGCTCACCGAGCTGACGCCCGAGCAGGCGAAGTACATCGGCGTCGACGCCCAAGGCCCGTTCAAGCCCGAGCTCTATCGCTACTAGCGCCGAGCGCGACCCCGCTCCGCCGACGCGGGGCGGGGTCGGACCGCAGCGGCGTCACGCCCGGCCCGCCGAGGCCATGCCGAGGCCGACGGGACGCATGGACCGACGTCTGCCCAGGACGCCTGTAGGGGCCGAGCTTGCTCGGCCCGGACCTTTGCCGGCCGCGTCGCCTTGGGGACGCTGCACGCCAGGCCTGCTGCGATCTGCCCGTGGGGTCGGGGTGGAGGTCGACGCGCGTGACCGGGGAGGGCCGGGCCGAGGCAAGCTCGGCCCCTACGGGGCGTTGCGGCGAACCGACGCCGACGCCGAAGCCGAAGCCGAAGCCGACGCCGACGCCGACACCGACGCCGACACCGAAG
>JAGQRJ010000416.1 GCA_020425635.1 Planctomycetota bacterium
GATCAGGGCCGCGAGGCCGGCGAGGCCCAGGCACACGGCCACACCGGGCAGGGCCCAGCGAACGCGCGGAGTGGGCACGGGCTTACCAGAACTTCCACCAGGGCTTCTTGACCGTGAAGGCCTGCGGCGCGCTGATGCCGTCCTGCGTCGTGACCGTGACCGGCGCCGCCCCGCGGCTCAGCCAGGGGACCCAGGAGTAGAGCGTCTTGCGCGAGATCGGCAGGTGCAGCGCGCGCTTGCCGCGGTAGTGCACCCGGTTGAAGCCGCCGTCCTTGATCCCCATGAAGTATTCGCCCGAGATCTTCACCAGAGAGAGCGGATCGTCGGCGCTGTCTCCCAGCTGCGAGATCACGGGCTTCACCGGCCCGATCGCGAGCGCCCCCGGCAAGCGCGAACTGGGGGGCGAGCTGAGGGCGTTGAACACGCGGTCGCGAATGAAGAGGTACTTCTGCGGGCTCACGCGCAAGAGCTCCACCGGGTTGATCCAGTAGAACTCCACCGACTCGGCGAAGTCCTCGCGGTCGTTGGTGCGCGCGTAGTCGCTGACGAAGCCGTTGTGCGAGCGCAGCCCGTTGAACAGGATCGAGCTCCAGGAGATGTCGGAGAACCCCGGCGTCCCCCGGGCGAGGACCTCGAGGAAGGCGACGAAGGGCGGCTTGCGGGTGATCGCGTACTGCGCGACGTGCCCGAACTCGTGGACCACCGTGCGGTAGACGGTGTCCGCCGAGCGCGTGAAGAGCACGTCGCCAAAGCTGATCGCGCCGGCGTCGATCACGGTCGTCGCGCTGGCCTTGGTCTTGAGCCCGAGGCGCTTCCGGGGAACGTCGTCGCGGTAGAGCTTGACGACCTTCGTCTGCATGGCGTGTTGCAGGAGCACGTCGGGGAGCCGGTCGAGGCCGCTCTGCAACTTCGCGACGTCGGCGGTCGACCACGTGGCGTGGCGGTTGCGCAGCTCGAAGCGCAGCGCGCCGCGGGTCCAGGTGTAGCCGGACGCAGTGGGGGTCAAGACCCCAGCGCCCTGGGCGGAACTCTGCGGGGAACACACGAAGCAGGCGAGGGCCACCAAGGCCCCGCGAAAGGGGGTGAACATGGGAGTCGTCTTTTCGAAGGTGGGTTGCGGACGCAGCCGCTTGATCCCCCACCAAGCAACCCCGGGACCGAAGCGCACGCCGTGGGTTCGACTCACTTGCGTCGGAAACCTTTCACGCGCGCGAAGGGCGTGCCCTCTCGCGAGTGCGCCGCGCGCCTCGACTGGCACCTAAGCTCTGCTGGGGCGTCGAGTCCTCCCCCCGGGACGGGGTTCACGGCGCGGAGCCTCCCGTGCCGGATCCCACCAGCGCTTCGCCCCGACGCGCGACGACCCAGAGCGGGTAAGGCCAACCCGGGTCAGCGCAAGGCCCGCTGCAGCGCGTCGACCTCGCTCGCGCGCTGGGCGGGGGTGTCGGTGGGGCGGTACTCGTCGTCCGCCAGCTTCCGCCCCAGGACTCGCTCCACCGCGAACAACGCGAACATGCGGTTGACCGGATTGGGGTCGTCGAGGGCCGCGAGCAGCAGCGGGAGCGCCCCCCGACCCAGCGGCGAGTGGCCCCAGGCGCTCGCCGCCACGAGCCGCATGACCGGGACCTCGTGCTGCAGCCACACCTCGCCCACGGGAGCCTCCAGGTCTCTGCCGTAGCCAGCCGCCCAGTCGGCCTGGGGCTCGATCTCGGCCCCCCAGTCGCGAGCCAAGGCCGCCAGCGTCCAGCCGAGTGAGCGCTCGAGGTGGCAGAGGTTGCAGGCGTTGGGCGCGCCCTGGCGGAGCATGTCGACGTTGGTCGGTGAGCCGATTCGGTGGGTTCGGATCACCCCGTCGAGGCCCTGCACCCGGCGGGGCATGTGGCAGTCGAGGCAGGAGACCTCGGGCGCGTGGTGCGAGTGGCCGGCTTGCGCCGGGGCCTCGGCGAGCGCCTCGTGGCAGCCCACGCAGAGCGCGACCTGGGTCGACGCCGCCGTGGCCCGAGAGAACTGCTCGGTGAGGTGCGGGTCGTGGCAGTCGGTGCACTTGAGCACCGTGGCGCAGGCGCCGCCGAGCATGTCGGCCGCCTCGCGCGAGTTCCAGGTCGCCGAGCCGTCGGGGTAGCAGGTCACGCGCGCCGAGTGGCACTGCGCGCAGATCGAGTTCACGGCGTAGGCGCTGGCGCGCCCCGTCTCGACCAGGCTCGCGGTGGCGGCGGGGAACTCGAGGTCGGGGGCGGTCGGCAGGAAGCGCACCGGCGCCTCGCGGGTCACGTGGTCGCGCCCGCCGAAGTGGCAGCTCTGGCAGGTGACCCCCAGCGTGATCAGCTCGTCGGCGAGGAGGGTTTGCTCGACGGGGGGCGCCGGCTCGAGCTTCAGGTCGTCGAGAGGGAAGCCCACGACGACGTCCATGCGCGCGCGCAGGCGGAGGTCGTAGGGGTAGGTGTTGTGGCAGAAGATGCAGCTCCGCTCCCAGCGGTGCAGGCGGAGCAGCGCGCGCACCGCCCCTTCGTTGCTTCCCGCGGCGTCGTAGTCGGGGAGGAAGTCGGAGTCGAAGTAGTTGGCCGGGAGCCAGCGCACCCGCGTGATCCAGTAGCCAAAGGGCAGCTTGACCTCGGTGGTCCACACCGCGTCGTCCCTCGCCTCCGGCCCCTCGATCTGCAGCCCGATGTACATCTGGGTGAAGCGGGAGCCGACGGTGCGCGTGACCCGCCAGCGGCGCCGCGCGCGCCCCTCGCGCTCGAGGGTCATGCGGTAGCCCTCGGGCGAGCGGTCGAAGGTCGCCGAGTAGTCGCCGTAGGTCAGTTGGCGGCCCGAGAAGTCGCCCTGCACCGACTCCGGGCTGGGCTCGGCGTTCATGCGGCTGTGCGGGTGCGCGACGAGGAGCGCTTGCTTCTCCTGGTGACACTCGGCGCAGCGGCGCGGCTCCACGTAGTCCGCGCGGTGAATGTTGCTGGTCCCGTCGCGCAGCTGCGCGCCGTCGATCGGCGGGGTCCGCGGGCTGCCCTCGCGCGGGGCGACCTTCCAGGTCGGGTTGCTCTGCCGGGTGAGGACGAAGTAGAGCGGCAGCAGCCCCAGCCCGAGCGCGAACGCGATCACGCCGTGGGTCCGCCGTCGGCGCGTCCGCGCCCGAGCGAGCCGAGGCTCCCCTGGAGCCTCTCCGTCGTTGGCCGCGCCGCGCTCCGCGGACGCGGCGCTCGACCCAGCGGCCAACGCCCGCGCCTCGCCAGCCGCGACGTAGACGAGCAGCGCCGCGGCCAGGGCGCGCTGGGGGTCCTCGACCTTCCCCTCCTCGAGCCGCTGGAGCAGCGCGAAGGCCAGGGCGAGCTCTGCTTTGGCGGCCAGGGCCGCGGCGCCGCTGAGCAGGCCCTCCTGCTGCGCCGCGTAGGCCCGGTGGGCTTCGAGCCGCGGGCGAAGCTCCTCCGCGGAGACGGTGGCCTCCTCGAGGAGCCGCCACAGGGCGTCGCAGTCCTCGGCCTGGATCCCTGCCAGCAACTGCGCGATCGCGCCTTGCGACGCGGCGTCGTCGGGCATGGAACCCCCTCTCGGGTCTCGAGCCACTATAGGCCCTGCGCACCTCCGCCGGGTCGCCACGCCGATCGGCGCAGGGGCGAAGCTCGCTCGGCGTTCGGGACGACCGCGGCGTGCGAGACGTCTCGCCCGAACGCGCCGGGGCCTTGCCGCCCCTCCCCTGCCTGACACGGCGTCCCCGCAGCGCGCGCGCTCGCAAGGCCGTGGGTTCGCTCAGCGCACGGCGAGCGCCTCACGCCAGGCTTCGGGGGTCGCGTCGGGGCGAAGCCCGGTCAAGGCCTCCAGGAGGGCAGGGATCCGCGCGTCCTGGGGGTAGGCGACGAAGGCGTCGAGCAGGTCGAGGACGGCCTCCTCCCCCAGCTCGAGCAGCGCTGCGCGCGCCGCGTCGGCCTCGGGCGCCTGGGTCACGAACGCGACGACCAGCACGCGCCGCGCGAGGGCGTCGCGGTGCGTAGCCAGCCAGGCGGCCCAGGCCGCGCTGATCTCGCGCTGCTCGCTGAGCTCGGCAGCCGGGTCTGCTGCCGTCAGCAGGCGCAGCGCGCTGTTGAGCTGTCCGTGGGTCTCGGCCGAGGGCGCACGCCCCAGCGCCGCGATCAGGTCGGGCACGACGGAGACCAGGCGCCCCCGCACGGCGGCCGTCGCGGCTGCTCGCAGCAGCGGGCCGTCCCTCGCCGTGCGCAGGGCGCGCTGGGTGGCCGCGACCTCGTCGGGTCGCAGGGGCGCCGCCGCTTCGTGCATGAGGACGAAGTCCCGTCCCCAGGCAGCGTAGCCCTCGGGTTCGAGGGACTCCCCGGTGATCTGACGCAGCGCCTTCTTGGCGAAGCGCCGGGTGGCCGCGTCCTCCACCTCGAGGAGCTCGGCCAGCCGGGGCGAGAGGATCGCGCGGTGGACCTTGGGCAGGGCCTTGAACGCGCGGCGCAGGAGCGAGAGGTCGCGCCGCAGGTCGCCCCCCTTCGCGACCTCGTGCAGCAAGAGCGGGAGGTCCACCCGCTCCTTGCCGACCTTGACCTTGAGCGGGTCGGCGGGCCCCGTGCCGCCCCGCACCCGGGTCTCGGGGCCGAGGCTGAGCGTGGCCCGGTTGAGCACCAGGAGCGCGAAGCTCGTGTCGACGGGAGTCCCCCAGCCGCCGTCCGCGCGCTGCGCGCGAGCCAGGTCGCGGGCGCAGGCCCTCCACCAGTCGACGTGGTCGAGGCTCGCGACGCCGCTCACGTCCATGGCCTTCTCCAGGCTGTAGAGCATGTAGTAGTGCCACCCCTCGGCGCCAAACAAGCGCTCCGCGCCCAGGCCCTCGGCGAGCGCGGTCATGGCCCCGCGCGCGATCGCGCCCACGGCGTCCTGCTCCGCGCGCTCCAGCCTGCGCGCCTCGAGCAAGGCGTTGGCGGAGATCACGAGGCTGCTCAGGCCGGCGGCGGTCATGGAGGGCTTGGGGGGCGACCCCCGGCGATAGCCCCAGCCCTGGGTCGCCCCGGTCCGCGTCCCCTCCGGATCGGCGACCCGGGTTCCCTGCGCCTCGCCGGGGAGGAGGACCGGTGGCCGCGCCCCGGTCCACTCGATCGCCACCGGGTCGGCGGGCTGCGGGGCCGAGACGGTGGTCGAGAAGTGGTCGAACACCTTGCGCCAACACGCGCTCGGGACCTCGACCCCGCAGCGCTGGGCCGCGTGCAGCCCGAGCACGGCGAACTGGGTGTTCGAGTTGTCTGGGGTCCCGCCCGAGAACGCGGCACCGCGGAGGGTGCCTGTGCCGCGCTTGCCGACCTTCGTCCCCGACTGTCGCTTGGGGCAGGTGTAGCTCCAGTCGCCCTGCGCGGTTTGGCCCGCGACCAGCTGCCGCGCGAGGGCGGCGACCTCGTCGCGCACGTTCGCGGGCAGCGCTTGGCGAGCGTAGCGGGGGGCGGTCCCCCCCGCGCTCGGGCCTCCCGTGCGCACGAGGCTCGCGGCCTCCAGCGCCATGATCGACACCGCGAGGTCGTAGGTGTCGTTCGTCTCCGAGCGCCGCAGCGCCTCGAACAACCCCTCCACCGCCCGACCCCGCGCGGAGACCCCCGAGCGCAGGAGCGCGAAGGCACACAGCGCCACTTCGCCGGATCGCCGGACCTGGCCGGAGCGCAGCTCGAGGTTTTCGACCCCCTGGGCGATCGCCCGTTCGACCTCGCGCAGGAGGAGGTCTTGCTCGGCGCGGGGGGCGCGCTCGGCCTCCGCCCGGGCGGGAAACGGCGCGCGCACGCGCAGCGGCTCCGGCTTCGGGTCGGGGCGCGGCGGTTCGGGGCTGGGAGGCTCGTCCTCGACCTCCGCGGCGGCCAGGGCTTGGGCCCCAGCCGGGAGTCCCTCGTCCACCGGACGCGGCTCGGGGTCGGGCGGGGGAGCGTCGAGGGGTCCGAGGGGCGCTGGACCCAAGGTGGGTTCGCCTGCGTGCCGCGAGAGGCTCTCCAGGCGCTCGAGGAGCGCCGCGCGCGGCGCCGGATCCTCGACCTGGGTCAGCGCGGCCCGCACGACCCGCGCGGCCTCCTCGTAGGCGCCCACCCGCACCAGCCCAGCGACCTCGGCCAGGGTCTCACGAACCACGCGGGGCGCCGGCTGAGGCCCCTGCGGGGCCGAGGCGGGGGGGGAGGCCGGCAGCCGAGCCGGAGTCTTGAGCGGAGCGCGGCGTCGAGCCGCGGTCTGGGCGGGCTGGCCAGCCGCGTAGAGCCCGTAGCCCAGCCCGATCGCCAGCACCCCGAACCCAAGTCCATGCGCAGCGCGCACCCAAGCAGGGAATGCGTCGTGGTGGTTCCTGCGGGGTCGGCTCACCGGACGTCCTCGGGCAGCGTCTCGCTCCTCGGGGGTGGGTTTGCAAGGCCAAGGCCAGGGCCCCTGTAGGTGTAACCCCATACCAGCAAGGATCGAGCACGTAAGACGTCAACTCGGTTTGGCACTCGACTGACGCCTTTCCCCCGCGCCGTGCGCAGTGTCGCCCCAGTCTCCGAATCGGACACCGCCTTGGTCGAGCTCCTCGAGGATCGTGTGGGGACGGATCGTCTCCATGGGCCCAGGCAGCGAAGCCGCCGGAACCATCGTCGTGGCGGAATCCTGAACCTTCCGGCGAACCTCCCCCACTCGCTGCTCGGGTTGTGGGCACGGGGACAACGGCACATGCCTTGCACTGCGACGTTCGAGGGAACGGATTCAGGAGGATCCGTGATCCACAGACTCGTCTTGCTGGGGGCCCTCTTTGCGTGCGCCCCGGCCGCCCTCGCCCAGAGCGAAGGCACCTTCTCCCTCGCAGGTCGCTATGCAAGCGGGGAGCCGAGCTCCGGCACCCTGACCCTCGAACGCCAGGCAGACGGTGGGCTGCACGTCGTGCGACGCTCTGCGAGCGTCGATCAGGTCTGGACCGCGTTCGAGGCGTGGGAGACCCAGGGGCACCGCCGGCTCGAGGTCCTGTTCTACTCCACCCCCAAGACCACGAACTCCTCCGGCCTCGCCGGCAGCCTCGCGGGGGTCCCCAACTCGCGCGACGCCGTGCTCCAGGCGCTGAGCGCGCGCCCCGTGCCGTTCCGCGCCGCCTACTTCTTCTCGGCCGACGGCGACGAGGTCCGCGAATACGTGCTCTCGCCGCCAGCCACTGCGCAAAGCGCGAGCCCGCAGTGGGAGAGCGCGAGCGGCAACAAGCGCCGCGTCGCTGGCCCGCGGATCTGCGGCGTGGTCGAGGCGTTCCTCTCCCTCGACCTCTACGTCGAGGCCCAGCTGACCCAAGCGCACTTCGTCGTCGTGCGCACACCCGACTACCGCTTACAGGGCTACGCGGTCAGCAGGCACCAGGTGGAGCGGATCGAGTTCGGCGAGGTGGTCTCGGTCCCCGCGGCCAGCCTCGCCCCGCACCCTCACGCTCAGGAACTCGCCGAAGAGGTGCACGACTACGGCTATTACACCGTCCCCGAGTTGAGCTTGGTCGAGGACCTGCAGGACTGGAAGCCTGCGGGGCAAGACCGCCTGCGTGAAGCCGCTCGAGGCGCGCCTGGGTTCGAGCGAGCCGAGGTGGACCTCGTTGCGCTGAGCGACGAAGCCCGCGGGCTCGTCGCGGACGCCCAGGCGGGCCTGCGCGGGCGGGACCCCGCGTTCAAGGTCGACTCCAAGGTCAAGGTGGAGCGGATCGAGGCCCAGGGGAGCGCGCTCGGCGCGATCGCGAGGCTCACGATCACGGGCAGTCGAGGCGAAGACCTGAGCGTGGGCTACCTGTTCGACGCCGAAGAGCGCTACCTGGGCTGCGTGTTCCTCGGTCAGACCCCCGAGCACGAGCTCTTGCTCTCGCCCCGCGCCGTCTACTTCGACTACCTGCGGGACTTCGCGGAGAACGCGGGTGAGAGCCTTGAGCTCGACCCCTCGAACCCCAAGGAGGTCCCAGCCGCGCTGCTCGCGCGGCTCCAGACCCAGCTGCCGCCGGGCGTCCCCATCGACCAGCTCTCGCAGCAGGGAGTGGGCCGCGTGCTCGGCTACGTGGCCTGGATCGGGTCGAAGGGCTACGTCTTCGACCTGCACGGCGCGCTGCTCGGGGTCGAGTAGCGAGCCGTCGTCGAGGTCAGAACGTGTCGAGCACCGCCTCTCCGGCCAGGAGGGAGAGCGCAGCCCAGGGCAGGAGCACGAGCAGCAGGTTGACCCCGAGCGCAGCCGCGACGCCGATCGAGCCGCGCGTGCCCGCGCGCTGCTTGCGCGCCTCGCGCGCCTCGGCCTCGACCGAGCCGAACCCGATCGCTTCGTCGGGTTGCCGCACGAGCGCTGAGAGGTAAGTCAGGTGCGGCGCCAGACCCTGCCGCGGCTGGACGCACAGCACCCACAGCGGCCCCCCTGCCAACACGGCCCCCAGGCCTGAGAGCACCAAGAGCAGCCTCGGCGTCGGCGCCCGGTGCGCGACCTGGGTCATGAGCAGCGCGCAAGCCAGCGAAAGCGCGGCCAGCCCCCCGAGCGCACCCAGCAGCCGTGTGCGCGCTACGGGGGCGAGGTCCTCGAGCATGAGCCCACCTACGCGCCCGAACCACGCGCCGGGCAGCGCGTAGGCAGTGAGCGCGAGCGGCGAGGTCCACGCGAGCAGCCCCAAGGGCAGCGGCGGGGCGAAGATCAGGCGCCCCGCGAGCGCGCCCGCGGCCGCGCCCGCCAGCGCCGTCGGGTGGATGAGCGCGCGGCGCGTTCCGCCGCACTCGACGCCGAGGCCCACCAGCAAGCGCCCCCAGAGCAAGCCCACCAGGCCGCAGAGCGGCGTCAAGGGCAGGGGCTGCGCGGGCAGCTCGAACGCCCACGCGAGCTCGACCCCGTGGAACCAGCCGAAGAGCGAGCCCACGGCGACGCTGACCCAGAGCAGCGGCGCCCGCAGCGCGTCGGCCCAGGTCAGCGCGCCAAGGGCCGCCTCGCCGCGGGTCCGCCGCGCGAGCCATTCGGCGGCAGCCGAGGTCTGAGCGTGCACCTCCTCGGCGGTCCTTGGAAGGCCAGGCGCGGGACCAGGCGGGGCGGGGCGCCTGGCCTCGACCTCCGCCAGGCTCTCGAGGGCGAGCCCGCGGTCGCGGGGCCAGAGCACGGCGCCCTCGGCGTCGATCACGGCGAAGTTGCCGTTCTGGAACGGGTCCTTGCCCATGCCCTGCACGATCGCCTTGAGCAGCGGGTTGTCGCTCTGGGCAGCCTCGTCTTTCAAGGCCTGTGGGGCCTCGCGCGGGGCGGTCAACTGCACGCCCTGGAACACCACCCGCGCCCGGCCGGCCTCGAAGTCCTGCGCCGCCTCGAGCTGGGGGGCGATCGCCCACGCCCCGCGGGGATCGACGTAGCCCCACCCCCGGCCCTCGCTGGCGCGGGCGAGCCCGCCCTTGAACGGCCCGAGCTCGCTGAAGCGGGCCGGGATCACGAAGTTCCCCTGAGGGTCGATCGCGCCCCAGCGGTGGTCGGGCAGGCGTACCGCGGCGAGGCCCTCGGAGAAGGGCTCGGCGATCCCGAAGGCGGGCGGGACCACCTCCTGGCCCGAGAGGTCGAGGTAGCCCCAGGCCTTGGTGCGCGGATCGAGGACTCCGATCCGCCCCTCCCGGGCGTTCGACGCCGAGGCGTAGGGCCCAGGGATCACCACCGCGCCCGCGCGGTCGATGAACGACCAGCCCTGCTGCTCGGGCAGCGAGGCTCGAGCGCGTCCCTCACGGAACGAGTCGCCGACGCGGAAGCGAAAGGGGATCGCCTCGGCGCCCTGGCGGTCGATCCAGCCGTATTCGCCCTCGCCCTTGCGCACGCTGGCGAGGCCCTCCGCGAAGGGCTCGGCGCGGGCGAACTGCGGCTCGATCACCCACTCGCCGCGGACGTCGACGTAGCCCCAGGCGCCCTGGACCTGGACCGAAGCCAGGCCCTCGGAGAAGGGCCCCGCATAGGGGCCGAAGGGGACCTTGCCGGGCTCGATCACCCAGGCCCCGGCCTCGTCGATCGCCCCCGGCGCCTCGCCCGGGAGCTGGGCCAGCGCGAGGCCCTCGGAGAAGGGCTGCAGCGTCGCGAAGCGAGGCTCGACGACGACCTCACCGGCCTCGTCGATCAGCCCCCAGAGGGTCCCCGTCGGTCGAATCGGGATCCGCACGCGGCGGCGCTAGAAGTGCGCCCCGCCGAAGAGGGGATGCGACTCGAACCCGAAGGTGCCGCGGTCGGCGCGCCACACGTGGCCCTTCTCGACCGCGGGCGCTTGCCCGAGGTGCTTGGCCGACTTGTCGATCTCGTTCAGGCGCAGCAAGAGCGTTCCGTCGGCGCGCACGTGGAACATGCGCCAGGGCACGGGATGCAGCTTCTCCCCCAGCCCGAGGACCCCGCCGAAGGCGAGGACCACGAGCCGGATCGACCCGGTGCTCTCGTCGAGCATGAGGTCGTGCACGGTGCCCAGGGTCTCGCCCAGGTGATCCTGCACCTTGGCGCCGAGGATCACCGACGCCGAGACCACGGCGTCTTCGCGGTCGGTGTGCTGCCCGATCCAGGTCCAGGCGTCGGCGAGTTGCTCGGGGGTGTAGGTCTTGACCCACTCCGTCGCCAGGTGCCCGACCAGGCTCGCGCCCAGGGAGGCCTTGCCTGGCGCGCCCACGAGCGCCAGGCGCTGCAGCATGAAGCAGCGGTGCTTGAGCCCGTAGTCGGGGTCGTCCAGCACGACCCCCGGACCGAAGCCCTGGAAGTCGTCCGCGAGCACGATCAGGAGCCGGTAGCGACCGTGCACCTCGACGCGATCGGTGACCTGCTTGGCGAGGGTGTCCCGGTATTCGTCCACGCTGACGGTTCCGGAGAGGCGCACCCCCAGGGCGTTCTCGCTGCTCTCAGGGAGGATCTCGATCATGACGGGTCCTTTCTTCGCAGGCCCCACTCTAAACACGATCCGCGCCAGGTGGCTGACCGCGGGGCCGGTTGGACTCGCGATCGAGCCGCGGGCGCGCGGAGAGCGTTCCGACTATGCTGCTTCGGGCCCGAATCCGCCGATCGCCTCGACCGGTGAAGCGTTGGCCGCAACCCTCAGCATTGGATCGTTCATGAGCCGCTTCACCCTGCTCGCACCCGCGTTCGTGTTGACCGCCTTCCTCACCCCGGGCTCGCTCCGCGCGCAGGACGAGGCGCCCAAGAAGCCTGGCGCCGAGGAGGCCGCGCTCGAGGTGGTCCAGGCCTACGTCGAGAAGCTCAAGGCCAAGGACGCTGAGGCGGGGATGCAGGAGTGCTTCGACTTCGAGGAGCTCTGCAAGGGGATCTTCAAGGGCGCGTTCTCCAAGATGAGCAAGCCGGATCGCGCCGAGACCGCGAAGCTCTTCTACGAGATCCTGGTCCCCACGATGACCGAGCCCCAGATCGCAGAGGCCATGGCCAACGCGACCTACGAGGGCTTCACGGCCGAGAAGCCGAAGCAAGGGAAGGTCCGGGTCAGCTTCACGGTCACGCTGCCGATCGAGGGCATGGAGCCGACCCAGCAGTTCTATTGGGTCAAGAAGGTCAAGGGCGAGTATCGGATCGTAGACATGGCCAACGGCGCCGCCGACCGCGCCCTGAGCGAGCTGATCGGCGCGCAGTACCGGCAGAACGACCCGTCGAAGATCAGCCCCCTCGAGTTCACGCGGATGATGAAGCAGGGCTAA
>JAGQRJ010000056.1 GCA_020425635.1 Planctomycetota bacterium
ACCCCTCCAGCGCCACGCAGCCAACCAGCCAGTGCCTCGAGATCCCGAAGGAACGTCTATCGAAGAACACGTTTGACAAGAGTGGCCTCATAGAAGGGGCGAAGCTTGCCTTCGCCCGTGCCTTCCTTCACCGCGGAGCCAGCACCGAGTCGGCTGAATCGCTGGGCGTCACCCCAGCGACGCGGCGAGGATCCCGAAGCCGATCAACGCCAGCAGCAGGATCAACACGACCCAGGCCGCCGCGGAGGTGCGCGCCTTGACGTGGGGGGTCGCGGCGATCACGTCCTTGTAGTCCTCCGAGAAGACCACCGCGCCCTTGGCCGAGAACAGGAGGTAGATCGTGTAGATCCCGAGGGCGGTGCCGCAGGGGAAGCTCAGGATCGAGAGCGCGGCGAGCACGGTGGCCGGGATCTTGGACCCGGGCGCGAGCTTGCGCAGGCCGTAGCCGACGGCGAACTGGATCGCGCCGACCGCGGACACGATCGGCCCGAAGATCAGGAAGAACGGCTCCTGGGGCCGGCCGTCACCGAGGGCGCCGTTCACGCTCACGCCGAAGGAGACCAGCCCCCACAGGCAGCTCAGCACCCCGCCGAGCAGGAACAGCGCGCCCACGGACTTGATCGAGGCCTCGTGGGTCACGTGCTCGCGGCGGATCGCCTCGGCTTCGCTCCCGGCGAAGCCTGGGTCGTGGACCTCCGCCTGAGGTGCGGCGTAGAAGTTGTCGGCCTCGGGGTCCATGCGCGCTCCCCGCCTGGGATCTACCGAAGGTAGACCGGGCGCCCGAGCCGCGCCAACGCGTGCCCCGGGTCGGCTACTTGTCGGCGAGCAGCGGGGCGAGGTAGGCCTCGCAGCTGTCGAGGGTCGCGAGCTGGGGGTAGTCGGCCTCGGGGACCTCGACGCCGTAGCGCTTGCGCAGCTCCATGACGATGTCCAGGAAGTCCATGGAGTCGAGGTCGAGCTGGTCGCGCAGGCGCACGTCGGGCTTGACGTCGCTGAGGTCCTCGTCGGGGGCGATGTCGCCAATGATGTCGAGGATCACGGGCTTGATTTCGGTCGCTTGCATGGGGGTTCCTACTCTCCGGCGAAGCGGCGCACGACGACGACGCTGTTGATGCCGAGCATGCCGAAGCTGTTGTTCAAGATCACGTCGACCCCGCCGACCTCACGCGGCTCGTTCAGCACGAGCTGATCGAGGGCGCACTCGGGGTCGAGGTCGTCGACGTTGATCGTGGGGTGGACCACGCCGTCCTTGAAGCTGGGCAGGTTGCCTGCCAGCTCGAGCGCCCCCGCGGCGCCCATGGCGTGTCCAATGTAGCTCTTGGTGTTGTTGACGTAGACGCCCGGGGTGTCGCCCAGCAGCTCGCGCAGCGCGGCGCACTCCTGCGCGTCGCCGCGGGGGGTCGCGGTGGCGTGGGTGTTCACGATATCCAGGTCGGCGATCGTGAGCTTGGCCTTGGCCAGCGCCGCGCGCATGCACTGCTGCTGGCGCTCGGGGTTGGGGAGCACCGCGTCGGTGGCGTCGGAGTTGATGTGGTAGCCGACGATCTCGCCCAGGATCTCGGCGCCGCGCGCCTGGGCGCGCGCCAGGGTCTCGAGCACGTAGATCGCGCCGCCCTCGGAGACCACGATCCCGTTGCGGGCCTTGTCGAAGGGGCGGCTGGCCTTGGCCGGGTCGTCGTGCTCGGCGAGCGCGCCCTGGGCCTTGAAGCTGGCGAAGATCCCGAAGGTGTGGATCGCCTCGGAGATCCCGCCCGCGAGCGCCACGTCGACCTCGCCCAGGCGGAGCATTTGCAGGCCCTGGATCAGCCCCGCGTTGCCCGCCGCGCAGGCCGCGCCGATCGTGTAGTGCGGGCCCGCGATCTGCAGGTTGATCGTCACCTCGCCCGCGGGGTTGTTGGCCACCGTGCGCGGGTTGTGGTGGTGCGACCAGTACTTGATGTCGTTGTCGAACTTGGCGAGGTCGTGGACCTCGTTCTCGGTCTCGACGTTGCCGTGCTCGGTGATCCCCAGGTAGACGCCCACCCGGCTGGTGTCCAGGGCGGCGAGCTCGAGCCCGGCGTTCTTGATCGCCTCCTGGGCGCAGTAGATCGCGATCGAGCCGGCGCGGGTCCCGTTGCGCAGCGCCTTGCGCTTCTGATAGCGCAGCGGGTCGAAGTCGCACACTCCGGCGAGGGTCTTGCCCACGTAGCGGATCTCGTAGTCCGAGACTCCGCTCCGACCCTCGAGGAGGGCGGCGCGGTACTCCGCGAGGGAGTTCCCGTTGGGCGCGGTCAAGCCGATCCCGGTGATTACGATCCGCTGGGTAGGGTCAGTCATCGCTCTGTGTTCTGAGGGCGCAGAGTATTGCATGCCCGGGGCTCGCCTGCGAGCGCCAGACCTGCACTTCCCCGGGATTCGCCCGGCGCGCCGCGGCATGAAGCGCAGGCCAAGGGCCGCCGTAACCCTCGAAGATTCGTTGGCGGAAATGGTTGCGGATCGCCCTGAGCGTTCTAGACTCGCCGCGATGCGTTACGCGAACGTCTCGATCGCCAGCTTCGGCTACCAGCTCCCGCCCCGGGTCGTGACCTCGGAGGCCCTCGAGGACTCCCTGGCCCCGCTCTACACGCGGCTCAAGCTGCGCCCCGGGCGGCTGGAGCTCATGAGCGGGGTCCGCGAGCGCCGCTTCTGGGAGCAGGGGCAGCCGCCGAGCGCCGCCAGCGTGCGCTCGGCGCGGGAGGCGATCGAGCGCGCCGGGCTGACCCCCGACCGGATCCAGGCCCTGGTCCACACCTCGGTGTGCCGCGACTACCTCGAGCCCGCCACGGCGAGCATCGTCGCCGGCGAGCTCGGCCTCGCCCGCGACGCCTTCGTGTTCGACCTCTCCAACGCCTGCCTCGGCTTCCTCAACGGGCTGCTGACGGTGGCGAACCTGATCGAGCTCGGCCAGATCGAGGCCGCGGTGGTCGTCGCCACCGAAGACGGCGCCCCCCTCGTGGAGGCGACGATCCGCGACCTGCTCGCCCAGGCCGAGGAGCCCGTGCTCGACCGCAAGGCGATCAAGCCGGCCTTCGCCTCGCTCACGATCGGCTCCGGCTCCGTGGCCGCGGTCGTGACCAAGTCCTCCCTCGGCCCCGCCACCCGCCCGCTGCTCGGCGGGGTCGTGCGCCAGTCGACCGAGCACAGCCACCTCTGCCGCTCGGCCCCCGACCGCGGGTTCGCCGACCCCCAGGCCGCGCCGCTCATGGAGACCGACTCCGAGGCCATGCTCCACGCCGGCTGCGCGCTCGCCGCCGAGACCTGGGGCGCGCTCAAGGACGAGCTCGGCTGGAGCCAAACCAGCCCCAGCCGGGTGTTCACCCACCAGGTCGGCTCGGCGCACCGCCGCCTGCTCTTCGGCTCGCTGGGGCTCGACGAGGCCCTCGACTACCCGACCCTGCCCACCTGGGGCAACGTGGGCTCGGTGAGCCTGCCGCTCTCCCTGGCCCTCGCCGCCGACGCCGGCGCGCTGGCCCCCGGCGACACCCTCGCCCTGCTCGGGATCGGGAGCGGACTCAACTGCGTCATGCTGGGGGCCACATGGGCGTAAGCGCCGCACCGTTCGACGTCGCCCAGGAGCTCGGGGCGCTCTACCCCTTCACCCCGCGCCGGGTGGAGGTCGGGGGGCACACCCTGAGCTACGTCGACGAGGGGCCCCGCGACGCCCCCGCGCTGCTCATGGTCCACGGGAACCCGACCTGGTCGTTCTACTACCGCGACCTGATCCTCGGCCTGCGCGACCGCTTCCGCTGCGTCGCCGTCGACCACCTCGGCGCCGGGCTCTCCGACAAGCCCCAAGGCTACGCCTACACCCTCGCCAACCACGTGGCGAACCTGGGCCAGGTGGTCGAGCACGCGGGGCTCGACCACGTGACCCTCGTGGTGCACGACTGGGGCGGCGCGATCGGCATGGGCTGGGCCACCGCGCACCCCGAGCGGGTCGACCGCTGTGTGGTCTTCAACACCGCGGCCTTCCGCTCCACGCGGATCCCCCCGAGCATCAACCTCTGCCGCGTGCCGCTCCTCGGCGACCTCTTGATCCGCGGGCTCAACGGCTTCGCCCGCGCGGCCCTGATCCGCGCCGCCAAGCGCCCGCTCCCCCGGGCGGTGAAGCGCGGCTACCTGCTGCCCTATCGCTCGTGGCGCGACCGCGTCGGGCACCTGCGCTTCGTGCAGGACATTCCCATGCACGCGGGGATCCCCTCCTGGGAGGCGATCGGCGAGATCGGCGACCGGCTGCAGCTCCTGCGCGACAAGCCGTTCTTGATCTGCTGGGGCGGCGAAGACTTCTGCTTCGACGACAGCTTCCTCGACGAGTGGCGCGCGCGCTTCCCCGAGGCCGAGGTCCACCGCTTCGCCGAGGCCGGGCACTACGTGGTCGAAGACGCCGGCGCGAAGATCCTCGCGCTCATGAACGGCTTCTTCGCGCGGACCTCGCTGGCCCAGGCAGGGCCCCGCCGGTGAGCCGGGGCGCCGCGGTCGCGTCCTTGAACATCGCGCACCACCTCCCGCGGCGGGCGCGCGAGCGCCCCTGGCAGCCGGCCCTCGTCGAGCCCCGGGGCAAGGGCAAGGACGGGCGCCGGCTCTACACCCACGTGACCTTCGCCCAGCTCGACCAGTCGGTGGACCGGATCGCCCACGGCCTGCGCGAGCTCGGCGTGGGCCGCGGCGAGCGCGCCCTGGTCCTCGTGCCCCCCGGGATCGAGCTGATCGAGGTGATCTACGCCCTGTTCAAGCTCGGCGCGGTGCCCGTGTTCGTCGACCCCGGCATGGGGCGCAAGGCCTTCCTCCGCGCCGTGGGCGACGCCGAGCCGAGCACCGTGATCGGGGTCGGGCGCGCGCACCTCGCGCTCGCGATCGCCGGGCGCAAGCAGGCGCGCACCGTGACCCGCCGGGTGTGCGTCGGCCCGCGCCCCCTGGGCCTGATCGGCGGGATCGAGCTCGAACAGCTCCAGGCCGGCGCCTCGGCCGAGCCCTTCCCCCTCGCCAACACCCGCGCCGACGAGCTGGCCGCGATCCTGTTCACCAGCGGGAGCACCGGCCCCGCCAAGGGCGTGCTCTACGAGCACGGCATGTTCGACGCCCAGGTGGCGCTGCTGCGCGAGGTCTACGGCCTCGGCCCCGACGACGTCGACCTCCCCGGGCTGCCGATCTTCGCGCTGTTCTCGGTGGCCCTCGGCGCGACCACGGTGTTCCCCGACATGGACGCCCGGCGCCCGGCGGCGGTCGAGCCCCAGCGCTTCGTCGAGGCGATCCGCGACTACGGCGTGACCTACTCCTTCGGCTCCCCCACGATCTGGGGCAAGGTGGCGCGCCACTGCGCCGAGCGCGAGCTGCGCCTGCCCAGCCTGCGCAAGGTGTTCATGGCCGGCTGCCCGGTGCCCGACAGCGCCCACCGCGACCTGCGCCTGGTGCTCGGCCCCGGGGGCGAGACCTACACGCCCTACGGCGCCACCGAGGCCCTCCCGATCGCCAACGCCACCGGGCGCGAGCTCGAGGAGACCTTCGCCGCGACCCGCGCCGGCCGCGGCACCTGCGTCGGGCGTCCGGTCCCCGGGATCGAGCTGCGGGTGATCGCCACCGACGACAAGCCGCTCGAGACCTGGCGCCAGGTCTCCGTGCTCCCCGCGGGCGAGGTCGGCGAGGTCGTGGTCTCGGGCCCGGTGGTCACCCGCGCCTACCACGCGCGCCCCGACGCGACCGCGGCGGCCAAGATCCAGGACGGCGAGCGCTTCTGGCACCGCATGGGCGACCTCGGCTACCTCGACCCCGAGGGCCGGCTGTGGTTCTGCGGGCGCAAGAGCCAGCGGGTCGAGACCCGCTCGGGCCCGCGCTACACCTCCTGCTGCGAGGCGGTCTTCAACCAGCACCCCGCGGTCCGCCGCACGGCCCTGGTCGGGATCGGCCCCCGCGGCGACGCGCGCCCCGTGCTCGTGGTCGAGGCCCACGACGGCGTGCCCCTGGGCGCGGTGGCCGACGCCCTCGCGCGCGAGGTCCTGGCCCTCGGCGAAGACGTGCCCGCCACCGCGGGCATCCGCGAGGTCCTGTTCCACCCCGGGTTCCCGGTGGACGTGCGCCACAACGCCAAGATCCGCCGCGAAGAGCTGGCGGTGTGGGCGGCGGGAAGGAAGGCCTGGCGTGCCTGAGAAGGCGCTGGTCACCGGGGGCGGAGGCTTCCTCGGGAGCGAGGTCGTGCGTCGCCTGCTCGCCCGCGGCGACGCGGTGCGCGTGCTCGGGCGCAGCCGCTACCCAGCGCTGGAGGCCCTCGGCGCCGAGTGCGTGCAGGGCGACCTCGGCGACCGCGACGCGGTGGCCGCCGCCTGCGCCGGGGTCGACGTCGTGCACCACGTGGGCGCGCTCGCCGGCGCCTGGGGCAAGGCCGCCGACTTCGAGCGCACCAACGTCCACGGCACCGAGCACGTGGTCGCCGGCTGCCGCGCCGCCGGGGTCGGGCGCCTCGTGTTCACCAGCAGCCCCTCGGTGATCTCGCCCCCCGACTTCCACGACCACGACGGGGTCGACGAGCGCTGCCCCTACCCCGAGCGCTACCTGGCCCACTACCCGCGCACCAAGGCCCAGGCCGAGCGGATCGTGCTCGCCGCCAACGGCGAGTCGCTGCGCACCTGCGCCCTGCGCCCGCACCTGATCTACGGCGTCGGCGACCCGCATATCGTGCCGCGGCTGTTCACGCGCGCGCGCAAGAAGAAGCTGCGCCGGGTGGGCGACGGCCCGGCCAGGATCGACTTCACCCGGGTCGAGAACGCCGCGATCGCGCACCTGCTCGCCGCCGACGACCTCGCGGGCAAGGCGCGGTCCGCGGGGAACGCCTACTTCATTACGAACGGCGAGCCCGTCGCGCTCTGGGACTGGGTCGCCGCCTTCCTCGAGGGGGTCGGCCTCCCGCCGGTCACCAAGCAGGTCTCGTCCCGGGCCGCGTTCCGCCTCGGCGGAGCGCTGGAATTGGCCTGGAAGGCGCTGCGCCTGGGCGGCGAGCCGCCCATGACCCGCTTCGTCGCGGTCCAGCTCGCCACCAGCCACTGGTTCACGATCGACGCCGCGCGCCGCGACCTGGGCTACGCCCCGGAGGCGTTCCCCCTGGCCCCGGCCACCGAGGCCCTGATCGCGCACTACAAGGCCAAGCTCGCCGCCGCGACCTGATCAGTCGTGCGGCTTCGCCGCGCTGACCACGCGCGGGATCGCAAACTGGCGGTGGCCGGCGACGCCCGAGTGGAAGCCGTAGCCGCTCTCCTTGGCCCCGACCCAGGGGCTGCCCTCGGCGCCGCCGCAGCCGCGGTTGACCCCGACCATGCCGGCCTCGACCTGCCGCGCCACGTAGGCCGCGTGCTCCTGGGCGCCGAAGACCGCGGCCCCCAGGCCAAAGGGCGTGTCGTTGGCGAGCTCGATCGCCTCCGCGTCGGTCGCGAAGGTGCCCACGCACACCACCGGGCCGAAGGTCTCGTCGCGCATGATCGAGGCGTGCGGGTCGACGTCGGCGAGCACCGTGGGCTGGACGTAGTTGCCCTCGCGCGGCTCCCCGCCCGCAACCAGCCGCGCCCCCGAAGCCAGCGCCGCCTCGACCTGGGCGACCACGTGCGCCTTCTGCCGCGCGTTGACCATGGGGCCCACGGTCACCTCGGGCTCCGTGCCCGGGCCGACCTTGAGCGCGGCGACCTTCTCGGCCAGCGCCGCCTCGAAGTCGCCGGCGATCGCCTCGTGCACGAAGATCCGCTCGGTGCTCACGCACACCTGCCCGGCGTTGCGGAACCCGTTGCGCACCGCGAACCCCGCCGCCTGCTCGACGTCGGCGTCCTCGAGCACGACCAGCGGGTCCTTGCCGCCGAGCTCGAGGATCACCCGCTTCAGCCCCTCGCTGGCCGCGCGCAGGATCGCCTTGCCGGTCTCTCGCGAGCCGGTGAACGCGATCAGGTTCACGTCGGCCGCGACCAAAGCCTGGCCGGTGGCGTCGCCCCCCTGGACCACCTGCAGCACGCCCTCGGGCAAGCCCTTGGCCAGGGCCTCGACGTAGGCCGCCGCGACCAGCGGGCTCTCCTCCGAGGGCTTGAGGATCACCGCGTTGCCCGCCATCAGCGCGGGGATCACGGCGGTGTGCGGCATGAGCAGGGGGAAGTTCCAGGGGGTGATCACCGCGCACACACCGTGCGGCTCGTAGTGCACCTCCGAGCGCACGCGCTCGTCTTCGATCACCTCCGGCGCCAGCGCCGCCTCGAGCTCGTCGAGCATGCCGGGGAGGCTGCTCGCCGTGTAGCTCACCTCGCCGCGGGCGTCGGCCAGGGGCTTGCCCATTTCGGCGGTCACCAGCGCGCTCAACTCCTCGAGCTGGTCCAGCAGCGCCTGCTGCGCGGGCGCGAGGTACTCGCGCCGCGCGGCGACGCTCAGCGCCCGCCAGGCGGGCAGCGCGGCCCGCGCGTGGGCCACGGCGGCGCGCACGGCCACCGCGTCGGCGACGGGGACTTCACCGACCAGGTCGCCGGTTGCGGGGTTGATCGACTTGAGGGTCTCGGTCTCCTCGAGGATCTCGCTCATGGGGCCTCCGCCGGCGAGTCTATCGCGCCAAGCCCGGCTAGCCAGCGCCGCCGGAGCCCTGTAGCGTGAGCCTACCGAGGTGCACCATGGAAGCTGGAGCCGTCCCCGTCACTCAGCCGGGCCCCCCCAAGAGCCGGGTCTTGCTGATCCTCCTGGGCTGCGGCTGCGCCGCGCTGCTCGCCTTCGCGGCCTTCGTGGCCATGATCGTGGGCGGGGTGCTGTGGGCCACCGAGGCCCCCTTCGAGGCCGCCCACGCCCACGTGAATCAGGTCCAGGCCGGCGACCTCGCCGGGGCCTACGGCCAGCTCGCCGCCTCGCTCAAGGAAGAGCTCAGCGAGGAGCAGTTCGCCACCTTCACCCAGGAGTGGCCCGTGCTCTACGGCGCGGGCTCCGAGTGGACGGTGACCAACCGCAACATCAACAACAACACCGGGCGCATGGAGGGCAAGAGCGTCGGCAAGGACGGCCGGCGCGCCGCCGTGGTGATCTCCCTGATCTACGAAGAGCAGGCCTGGCGCGTTCAGGGGATCAACATCACCCGCGAATAGGTAACCTCCCGGAGCGGGCCAGCGCGCCTGCGGGGGAGGAGCCGCGGTGAGCGAGTTCGACTACGACGTGGTGGTGATCGGCTGCGGGACGGCGGGGAGCCGCGCGGCCCGGGTCGCGGGGCAGGCCGGCGCCCACGTGCTGGCGGTCGACTCCGCCGAGGAGCTCGGCGGGCTGTGCATTCTGCGCGGCTGCATGCCGACCAAGACCCTGCTCGAGACCGCCCACCGCCTGCACGAGATCCGGGACGCTGAGCGCTTCGGGATCCAGGTCCCCGCGCCGACCCTCGACTTCGCCGCCCACATGGAGCGCATGCGCGCGCTGGTCAAGCGCTTCCAGCGCGCCAAGATCGGCGGGGTCGAGGCGGCCCCGCACCAGCTCCGCCGCGGAGCCGCGCGCTTCGTCGACGCCCACACCGTCGAGGTCGACGGCGACCCGGTGCGGGCCAAGGCCTTCGTGATCGCCAGCGGCTCGGTGGTCCGCCCCTTGCCCGTCCCGGTCGCCGCGGGCGCCCCGGTGGTCGACAGCGACGCCATGTTCGAGCTGAGCGCGGCGCCCAAGACGGCCGTGGTCCTCGGCGCCGGCGCCGTGGGCCTCGAGTTCGCCCAGTGGCTCGCCCGGATCGGCGCCCAGGTCACCCTGATCAACCGCTCGCCGATCCTCAGCCGCGTCGACGCCGAGCTCGGGCTCGAGCTGCACGCCGCCCTCGCCGAAGAAATGGAGCTCTGCGTCCCCGCCACGCTGCGCTCGATCGAGGTCGAGGGCGGCCAGGCGCTGGTCAACGTGGTCCGCGCCGACGGCCACCCCGCGACCTACCGCGCGGACCTCGTGCTCAACGCGGTCGGGCGCGTCCCGGCCTACGAAGACCTCGGCCTGCAGGCCCTCGGCGCGCACCCCGAGCTGCCGGTCTCGCCGACCCAGCGCACCTCGCTCCCCCACGTGTTCGTCGCCGGCGACGCCACCGGGCGGCGCATGATCCTGCACGAGGCCAACCTCGAGGGCGAGGTCGCCGGGCGCAACGCGGCCCGAGTCGCGGGCGTCCTGGGCGGCGACCTCGAGAGCTACGACGCGGGGATCCCCCCCGTCGACGTGATCTTCAGCGACCCGCCCTTCGCCAACGTCGGCTGCTCCCAGCAGACCTGCGAGCGCGAGGGGACCCCCTACCGCGTGGCCACCAAGCGCTTCCCCGAACAAGGCCGCGGGATCGTCATGGGCGCGAAGCACGGCGCGATCCGCCTGCTCGCCGAGCCCGGCGGCGGCAAGGTCCTCGGCTGCCAGATCGTGGGCCCCCGCGCCGACGACCTGATCCACCTCCCGGCCACGATCATGAGCCTCGGCGCCACGGTGCGCGACATGCACCGCGTGCCCTGGTACCACCCGACCCTCGCCGAAGCCTTCATCGAGGTCACCCGCGAGCTGAGCAGCTAGGGCCTCAGGGGGCGAAGCCCCGGCGAGCCGAACCCTGGACTGGCCGGAGCGTCGGCGATCGGTCACCCTGGGGTCGTGCAACAGATCGGCCCCTACCGCTTGGTTGATCAGCTCGGCCGCGGGGGGACCGCGGTCGTGTTTCGCGCGGTGGGGCCGCGCGGCGAGCAGCTCGCCGTCAAGGTCCTGCACCGCCAGGGCGGGGTCTCCCGCCAGCGCTTCATGCGCGAGGCGCAGGTGCTGTCGGAGCTCTCGCACCCCGCGATCGTGCCCCTGCGCTCGGTGGGCGAAGACCAGGGCCGGCTCTACCTCGCCATGCCCTACTACGCGGGGCGCAGCCTCGCCGACCGGGTCGCCGACGAGGGGCCGCTGCCCGCCCCCGAGGCCGTGGCGATCGCCGAGGCCCTCGCCGACGGGCTGGCCTACGTCCACGACCACGGGGTCCTGCACCGGGACATCAAGCCCGACAACGTGCTCCTCGACCTCGAGGGCGCCGCCCGGCTGACCGACTTCGGCCTCGCCCGGCGCACCGACTCCGAGGAGGCGCGGCTCTCCAAGAGCGGCGCGCTCATGGGCACCCCCGGCTTCTGGGCCCCCGAGCAGGCGGGGTCGGGGGCGCGGGTCGGCCCCGCGACCGACGTCTACGGCCTCGGCGCGACGCTGTATTTCATGCTCACGGGCGCCCCGCCGATCCACGGCGGGAGCCTGGTGGACATCATGCGCGCGGTCAACGACGACGCCGTCGTGCGCCCGAGCAAGCTCGTGCCCGGGATCAGCGCCGAGCTCGACCGGATCTGCATGCGCTGCCTGGAGAAGCAGCCCGCCGACCGCTTCGCCTCGGCCCGCGAGCTCCACGCCGCCCTCGCCGACCTCGACCCCCTGGCGGGCGCCGGCCGGCGCCCGGGCAAGGCCCTGCTCCTGGGCGCGGCGGCCCTG
>JAGQRJ010000417.1 GCA_020425635.1 Planctomycetota bacterium
GCGGGCGAGGTGCGGGTCGCGATCGGGCCGCGCTCTGCGGTGTGGGCGCCGGTGGTCGACCTGGGGTTGATCGTCGTCGACGAAGAGCACGAGTCGACCTACAAGCAAGAAGGCAGCCCGCGCTATCAGGCGCGCGACGTGGCCGTGGTGCGGGGCAAGCAGACGGGGGCGACCGTGGTCCTCGGTTCGGCGACCCCCTCCCTCGAGAGCTATCAGAACGCGTGCAACAACCGCTACCGCTTGCTGCGCTTGCGCTCGCGCCCCGGGGGCAGCGTGCTCCCCAAGGTCGTGGTGGTCGACATGGGGCGCGAGTGGGCGGAGGTCCCTGGGGCGCCCTTGTTCTCGCGGGTCTTGCTGCGCGAGATCGAGCGCGCGCTCGCGGCCAATGAGCGAGTGCTCCTGTTTCAGAACCGGCGCGGCTTCCACACCTTCTTGCAGTGCCCTGGGTGCGGCCACGTCATGCGCTGTCACCAGTGCGACGTGACCCTGACCTACCACCGCAACCAAGCCGCCCTGATCTGCCACTTCTGCGACGCCCGCCAGCCGGCGCCCGGGAACTCCTGCCCGGAGTGCAAGGGGCCTGCGCTGCGTGCGCGCGGCGCAGGGACCGAGCGCGTGCGCGAGCTGCTCGCCGAGCGCTTCCCTGGCGCGCGCGTCGGGCGGCTGGACACCGACGTCGTCCGTGGAGGCGAGACCCCCGAACAGGTGCTCGAGCGCTTTCGCAGCGGCGAGCTGAACGTGCTGGTCGGGACGCAAATGATCGCCAAGGGCCTGGACGTGCCCCAGCTGACCTGCGTCGGTGTGATCTCGGCCGACACCTCGCTCAGCTTGCCCGACTTCCGCTCCGCGGAGCGCACCTTCCAGCTCGTGAGCCAGGTCGCGGGCCGCGCGGGGCGAGGGATCAGCCCAGGCTGCACGGTGGTTCAGACCCTCTCTCCCCGGCACTTCGCGATCGAGGCCGCGGCGGCGCACCACTTCGAGCCCTTCGCCAAGCAAGAGCTGGCGGCGCGCCAGGCGCTGCGCTACCCGCCCTTCGCCCGGCTGCTCAAGGTCCTGTTTCGCGGGCCCGACGCGCAGGCGGTCGAGGCCGAGGCCGGGCGGGCAGTCGCCGAGCTGCAGGCCGTGCAGGCCGAGAACCCCGAGGTGTGGGCCGTGCTCGGGCCAGCTCCCAGCCCGCGCGCCTACCTGGCGGGGAAGTTTCGCTTCCAGTGCCTGGTGAAGGGGAGCGCCCAGGGGGTGCGTGCCTGCCTCCTGCTGCTCGAGGCGCGCAAGCGGGTCAGCGGGGTCGGCCTCGTCACCGACGTCGACCCGTACCACCTGATCTGATCGAGCGGGCGCGCGGTATCCGCACGGCCTAGGGTGGCGGGTCAATCGCCTGCGCATTTGCCGCTACCCTGAGGGGCGAGAGAAGCGGACGTGGAGCTGAGCGGCTACAGGATCGTGAGGGAGATCGGTCGAGGCGGCATGGGCGTCGTCTACGAGGCCCTCGAGTCGGCCACTCAGCGTCGGGTCGCGCTGAAGACGATCTTGCTCGAGGACGGTCGCTCGGGCGACCGGGCCCGCGCCCGCATGCAGCGCGAGGCGGACGCGCTCTCTCGCCTGGAGCACCCGGGGTTGGTCCCGTGCTTCGGGGCAGGGGAAGGCCCCCAGGGGTTCACCATTGTCATGGGCCTGGTCGAGGGCGACTCGGCCGGCGACCGCCTGCGCACCCACGGACCGTTCCCGCTCCCCCGCGCGCTGCAGATCATGGGCGACGTCGCCGAGGTGCTCGCCTACACCCACGCCGAGGGCTACCTGCACCGTGACCTCAAGCCCGACAACGTCATGCTCTCCGAGTCGGGGCGCACGGTGGTCGCCGACTTCGGCATGGTGAAGCTCACCGACGCCGCGGCGGGCGAGGCGGAGAGCGGCAGCCTCACGCGCAGCGGCGCCCTGCTCGGGACGCCCGGGTTCTGCTCGCCCGAGCAAGCCTTTGGTCGGGGAGAGCTCGGTCCCGCGACCGACGTCTACGGCTGGGGGGCGACCCTCTACTGCATGCTCAGCGGTCGCCCGCCTCGAGACGTGAGCAGCATGCAGGCCTTCATGCGCTCCCTCCGGAGCCCCGCTCCCGCGCTCAGCACTCAGCTGACCGGGGTCCCGGCCTGGCTCGACGAGTTGCTGAGTGACTGCCTGGCCGGAGATCCGGCGCGGCGCCCGCGGCTGAGCGAGGTGCGCGCACGACTGCGGGCGGCCGGTGGCGCGCCCCAGGTGAGCTCCCGTGGGCTGCAGCTCCTCGCCCTCGCCTTGCTCTTGGTGACCGTGGGGTCCGTGAGCCTCGCGGCTTGGGTGATCGCGTCGCGCACGACGTCGGGCTCAGCCCCAGCGCCCGCCGCGAGCGAGCAGCTCCCAGGCCCGCTCTCCTCCGCCAGCGCCCAGGTCGAGGTCGACCGACTGCTCGCCGACGGCCACGCCCACGAGGCCGTGGCCCGCGCCGAGCGGTGGCTGGCCGAGGAACCGCAGGCGCCGCTCGCGCAGCTGGCCTGCGCCCACGCCATGCTGCGCGCGGGCGACACGGGAGGGGCGCTGCCCCACGCCCAGGCAGCGCTCGAGGGCTCGCTCAGCGCCGCCGGGGTGGCGCTGTGTGGGCGTGTGCTGCTCGCCAACGGGCGCGCCAAGGAGGCGACGGCGTGCCTCCGGCGGGCCTTCGAGCTCGACTCCGAGGAGGCCGAGGTGCACTTCTTGGCCGGTCAGCTCGCCATGCTGGGCGAGGACTTCCCAGGGGCCCTCGCCGCCTTCTCTCGCGTGCTCGAGCGGAGGCCCCACGCCGAGGCCTACGCCAACCGGGCTTGGTGCAATGAGCGCCTCGAGGCCTATGACCGGGCGCTCGCCGACGCGAAGCGCGCGCTCGAGGTCGACCCCGCCTCGCTCAACGGACAGCGAGTCTACGCGCACCTGCAAGCGCTTCGCTTCGACGCCCGCGAGGGCGAGCGCCTGCTGCGGGAGCTCCTCGGGCGCTACCCGCGCGACGAGAACGCGGGCAAGGACCTCGCGACGCTGCTCGAACAGGAGGGGCGCACGGTGGAGCTGAGGGAGTTCCTCGAGCGCCCCGAGTTCGCGGAACCCCCCGTGCCGGTCTTGCAGTTCAAGCTCGGGCAGCTCCACTACGACCAGGGGCGCCTGGACCAAGCAGACGCCGCTTACGGTCGAGTGATCGAGGCCCGCCGCGGCCTGGTCCCCGAGGCGCTGTTCATGCGCGCCTGGTCCCGACAGAGCCGCGGGGACCACGCCGCCGCCGTCGCCGACCTCGGAGCGTGCCTCGCGGCCCTCGAGCGCAGCCCCAACCGGCTGCTCCGTCCGCTGGCCTACGAGCGCCGCGCGCTCTCGCTGCGCACGCTCGAGGACTACGGCGCGGCGCTGGAGGACCTCGCGGCCTGGGTCGCGCTCGAGCCGGCAAGCCTCAAGGCCCGCGCTGCCCAGCTCGAGCTGCTCTACCGCACCGACCGCCGCCAGGAGGCTGCGCGGGCGGCCGAGGCCTACCTCGAGCTCCTCGGTGACGAGCCTGGCGCAGAGGGTGCGCTCGCCTACCTCGCCCTCGCGGACGCCGCGGCGGCCCGTGGAGACAGCGAGGGCGCCCTCGAGGCGTATGGAAGGGCGCTGGCGCTGCATGACTCCGCGGGGGCGCGGGTGCTGCGCGGGCAATACTTCACGCGCCTCGGAAGGCACCAGGAGGCGGCGGCAGACTTCCGCCTGGCGACCGAGCTCGAGCCCGAGCTGGCGCGGGCCTGGAGCGGGCTCATGGAGTCCTTCGCGGCCCTCGAGCGCTACACCGAAGCCAAGCAAGCCGCGCGGCGCTGCCTGGAGCTCGGCGACGCGACGTCGGCGGCCCGAGCCCGAGAGATCCTCGGCGACTGACCGCAGGCCGACCTTCTCGCCGCCTCGTGCCGGCTAGGGGCCACGCAGTTCCAGGCGGGTGATCCTCGCCGTGAGCGGAGAGCCCCCCGCAGCGGTCACACGGAGTTCGAGCGCCTCCTCCACGCGGAAGGTCAAGACGTGGGCTCCGGGCGGCAAGACGTCGGCTCGTGTGCCGTTGGCCTGGCGCACCTCCACCCTGTGCACCCGCTCGCGCACTTCGATCTCGACCTGCGCCCAACCAGGCCCGACGGTCTCTTCCGCCGCGCCGAGACGCAGGGTGACCGAGTTTGCGCCGCTGAGCTCCAGCGCGCCGTCCTCGAGGTCGGCGGCCTTCGCGGGGGCTGCCTGAACCCGGGCGAGGTCCGCGCCGCTCAGGGCCAGCCGCCGGCCACGGCTGGACTTGAAGCGCAGCGCTGGCGCAACGCGGATCAGCGTCCCGGTGGGATACGTCGGGAGCGGCGGCGCGTCGAGGGCGAGCTTGCGCTCGACGAGCACGTCGAGCATCAGCGCGGGGGGCGGCTGGTCGGCGCGCAGGGCTTGCTCGAGGGGCAGCGGAGGGTGGCACGCGAAGCGTAGCCCGAGAAAGGGGAGCAAGGCCTCACCGAACGAGTCCGACCAGACCTCCAGCGGGAGCAGGGCTCGCGGCCTGGGCCGGGGGACGAGCCCAGGCAGCGGCGCGTGGCCGAAGCGCTCGGGCACAGCGAGCAGGCAGGCCACGTCGTTCGACGTCTGGGGCCAAGTGACCTGCTCGACCTCCGCGCGCTCGAGCGGGGCGAGCTCAGGGTGCCACCGCCGCGCGGCGTCCACCACAGCCTGTGCCGCCACGAAGGCTCCTCCACTCGTCCAGTGGCTGTCGAGTGGCCAGTAGAGGGGGCCTTGCCCCTTGGCTCGCCGCAGCGCCTGGCGCACGTCGAGCACGACGAGGTCAGGGCGCTCGCGCGCGAGGTGTTCCAGCAGTTGGTCGAAAGGCGTCGGGGGGCGAGGTGCAAAGCCCGGGGGGAGGTGCTCGGGGTAGATCGTGTGCTTGTCGGGCCCGACCAGGAGCGCGTAGTTGGCGCCCTGCGCCTCGGCGAAGTGTCGGCGCGCGTCGAGGGCTTCGACCCACGCAGCGAGGCGCTCGGGGGTCATGGGGCGCAGGCCTTTGACCCCGCCTGCATACTCGTCCCCGTAGTAGAGCCAGCCGTCGCGCCCGAGGACGACCCGATCGAGCGGCGACTGGCCGAGGAGGTCGAGGTGCAGCTGGCTATGGGCATGCACCAGCGCGGCGCGCCCTCCAAAGCGATCGTTGCAGTACGCCTCGACCGCGATCCGCCACAGGCGACTGTCGCCCCCGAGCGAGGGCCAGGTCGCGAGGGGGCGCTTCTCGCTCTCGCTGCGCGTCGCGTCGAGTTGGGTCAAGGTCCCCAGTCCTGGCAGCCCGACCCCGAGGCCAAGCAGGACGAGCAGCGCCAGGTCGAGCCAGAGTGGGCGCGGGAGAACCTCGGCGCGCGGGGCCGTGCCCGCCTCATGCCTACTCACCGCGAAGCTCCAAGCGCAGAACGCGCAGGGAGAGCGGGGACCCGCCTTCGGCGGCGACCTCGACGCGCACCTCTTCCTCGGGTGCCTTGAGGAAGGTCAGCGCGTGCCGTCCCGGGGGCAGGGAGACGTGGCGTGGGCGCCCGCCCTCCAGCACCGAGAACCCGTGGGGGACCGCGCGAACCTCCAGCTCGAGCCGAGCGTAGAGGCGGGCGGCGCTTAGGCGCTCGGCGGCCAGGTGCAGGACCGCGGGACCCGCGCCGCTGAGCGTCAGGCCGTCGGGGCCGCGCGTCACGGACCTGGCGTGGTCGACGCCCAGGCGAGCGAGTTGCGCCCCCTCCAAGGAGAGCAGGGGGCGCGGGGCCTCGCGGAAGCGCCGCGAGGGCTCAACACGCTGCAGATCCTCGGCGGATCGGGCCGGGAGCGTCGGTGCGTCCCGCGCGAGCTTGCGCTCGACGATCACGTCGAGCACCAGGTTGGTCGCGGGCACGTCGCTGCGCAGCAGGTCGGCCAGCGGGATCGGAGCGACGCACTCGAAGCGCAGGCTCAGGAGGGGCAGGAGGGCCTCGCCGAAGGAGTCGGCGAAGACCTCAGCGCGCAGGACGGGAGGCGGTCCTGCGCGCGGTACCAGCCCGCGCGCAGGCAAGGGCGGAGGTTCCTCTGGGGCGGCGAGCATGTCCGCGAGCCCGCGCTCGACGCTGGGCCAGTCGACCTCGTCGACCTCGCTGAGCTCGAGGGGGGCGAGCTCGGGGAACCAGCGGTGGGCTGCCTGGGTGACCGCCCGAGCCGCGACGAAGGCGCCGTTGGTGTCCCAGTGTGTGTCCAAGGGCCAATACACCGAGCCGCGAAGCTTGGCGTCTCGGAGCGCCTGGCGGACATCGAGGACCACGATCTCCGGGCGCTCGCTCGCGAGCCGCGCGAGCAACTGGTCGAAGGGAGTGACGTCGGGGAGCCCGTAGCCGGCGGGCAGGTGCTCAGGGTAGATCGTGTGCTTGTCGGGTGCGATCAGCAGCACGTAGTGCGCGCCGATCGCCGCGGCCCAGCGCTGGCGGCTGTGGAGGGCCGCGACCCAGGCCTCGAGCTGCGCGTCGCTCAAGGGGCGAAGCCCCATGAGTCCGCCGCGCTGTTCGTCGCCGTAGTAGAGCCAACCGGCCTCGCCGAGCACGACCTTCCCCTGCGGCGCGGTGTCCAGCAGGCGCGTGTGCAAGGTGCTGTCCACGCGGACGAGCCACTCGCGACCGCCGAAGCGGTCGTCGCAGTAGGCCTGCAGCTGGTCGCGCCACGCGCTCGCGGGCTGGCGGAGCTCGGGCCAGGTCGCGAGCAGGCGCTTCTCGCTGGGGCTCTCGATCTCGTCGCGCCGGGTGAGGGTCCCCAGCCCAGGCGCGCCGATCCCCAGCGCCAGGGCCGCCAACAGCGCGACGTCGAGCCAGCGCGGGCGTGAGGGCGATTGGACTCTTGGAGCGCTGCCGCTGAGCGAGGCCACGTCAGAACCGGTAGTAAATGAAGGGGTTGTGGGTGCCCGCCGCGAGCTCGATCGCGCAGGCGAAGAAGAGCAGCAGCAGGGCGAGCTGCGCGCCGACGTCGGCGACGAGCGCGGTGGAGCGCCGTGCCGCGTAGAGCCGGCTCAGCTGCGCGCTCGCCCAGGGCAACCAGGGCGTCGAGCCTAGGGCGCCGAGGACGAGCATCAGTGCGACCTTGTTGCTCAAGTAGAGCTGCCACGGCGCGCCGCCTCCATGCAAGCCAGCCATGGCCCGGAGGAAATAGGTTGCGTGAGCGAAGCTCTCCGCGCGGAACAGGACCCAGCCGACCATGACCGCGACCAGGACGTAGAGATGCTGGAGGAGCCGCGGGGCGCGGACCTTGCCTGCGGCGAGCCGCTCCCCCACGAGGAACA
>JAGQRJ010000418.1 GCA_020425635.1 Planctomycetota bacterium
CGGTGAACGGCGAGGCCTGCATCAGGCCCTCGAGAATGCCCGCGTCCTCTGGACTCAACTCGACGGTCTTTTGGCTCACGGGGCCCCCTAAACCACGGTCAGCCTACAGAACCCAGGCGACCCTGGCCAGCCCGTGCTGGCTTCCCCCCCAGGGTGAACTTTCCCGGAACCCTCAGCGTTCCTGAACGCCGCCCTCGGTCATCCCGCGGGGGTCGAGCAGCCGGTCCAGCTCTTCGGCGCTCAGGTCCGTGTGCTCCAGGGCCACGTCCTTGACCCGCCGCTGCTCCGCGTAGGCGGTCTTGGCGATCTTGGCGCCGAGCTCGTAGCCGATCACGGGGTTCAGCGCGGTCACCAGGATCGGGTTGCGCCCGACGAGGTCCGCGACCCGCGCCTCGTTGACGGTGAAGCCCGCGATGGCCTTGTCTGCCAGCGCGCGCGACGCGTTGGCGAGGATCTCGATGCTCTGCAGGAGGTTGTAGGCGATCACCGGGAGCATCACGTTCAGCTGGAAGTTGCCCGCCTGGCCGCCGAAGGCGACCGTGAGGTCGTTGCCCATGACCTGGGCGCACACCATGGCCACCGCCTCGGGGATCACCGGGTTCACCTTGCCCGGCATGATGCTGCTCCCTGGCTGCAGGGAGGGCAGCGCGATCTCGGAGAGCCCCGCGTTGGGCCCGCTGTTCATCCAGCGCAGGTCGTTGGCGATCTTGGTCAGGCTGACCGCCACGGTGCGCAGCTGACCGCTGAGCTCGACCGCGGCGTCCTGCGCCCCGATCCCCTCGAACTTCGACTCCAGCGGCGCGAAGGCGCTCCCGCTCAGCGCCGCGATCCGCGCGATCGTCCGCGGACCGAACTCCGCCGGCGCGTTGATCCCCGTGCCCACGGCGGTTCCCCCGAGCGGCAGCCGCTGCATGCGCTCGAGCGCCGCGCTCACGCGCTCACGACCCGAGGCGACCTGCGCCGCCCAGGCGCCGAGCTCCTGGCTCATGCGCACGGGCATCGCGTCCATCAGGTGCGTGCGCCCGGTCTTGACCACACCGTCGAGCTCTGCGGCCCGCCCGCGGATCGTCTGCTCGAGGTGCTCCAGCGCCGGGAGCAGCGCCTCGCGGGTGGCGAGCGTCGCCGAGACCCCGATCGCGGTCGGGATCACGTCGTTGCTGCTCTGGGCCATGTTCACGTGGTCGTTGGGGTGCACGACCTCCCCCGCGCGGGCGCTCGCGAGCCGGGCGATCACCTCGTTGGCGTTCATGTTCGAGCTCGTGCCCGACCCGGTCTGGAAGATGTCGATGGGGAACTCCGCGTCGTGCTCCCCAGCCGCCACCTCGGCCGCCACGGCCTGGATCGCCTCGCTCGCCGCGGCGTCGAGGTCCCCCAGGGCGGCGTTGGTGTGCGCGGCGGCCCCCTTGATCAGCCCGAGCGCACGAATGAACCCGCGCGGGAAGCGCAGCCCGCTGATCGGGAAGTTCTCCACCGCGCGCTGGGTCTGCGCGCCCCACTGGCGGTCCGCCGGCACCCGGACCTCGCCCATGCTGTCCTTCTCGATCCGCACGTCGCTCACGATCGCCTCCCTTGGCTCGGCCGGATTCTACTGATCCGTGGCCGGCGTTGGGCGCCCACCGTCCGAGGGTCGCCACGCATCTTCCAAGTATTCCTGCCCGGGCTACCCTCCATGCATGGGACTCCTCGACCGCGTCCTCGACGCCTCGATCTACTATTCCTTCGACGCGTCGGGGTTCCGCCGGCACGCCCGAGGCTTCGTCCCCGGCGAGCTCGACCTCGACCTGGCCGAGCGCTGCTACCTGGTCACCGGCGCCAACTCGGGCCTCGGCTTCGCCACCGCTGAGGCCCTCGTCGACCGCGGGGCCACGGTGCACCTCGCCTGCCGCAACCCCGAGCGCGGCGCGGCGGCCGTGGAGCACCTCAGCGGCCGCCGGGGCACGCCTCGGCTGAGCCTGCTCGACGTGTCGGACCTCGCCGCCGTGGAGGCGTTCGGCGCGTCCTGGAGCGCGCCCCTCGACGGACTGATCCACAACGCGGGTGTGCTTCCGAGCGCGCGCGAGCTGGTCGACGGGAGCGAGCGCACCCTCGCGACCCACGTCCTGGGGCCGTGGCTGCTCACGCACCTGCTGCGCCCAGCCCTCGAGGCCTGCCCCCGGCGCGCCCGGGTGATCTGGGTCTCCTCGGGCGGCATGTACACGGCCCGACTCTCCCTCGACGACGTCGACTGGGAGGCCCGCGACTACGACGGCGTGCGCGCCTACGCGCAGACCAAGCGCATGCAGGTCGTGCTCGCCGAGCTCTTCGCCGAGCGCTGGGGCGCCGAGGGTCCAGCCGTGCACGCGATGCACCCCGGCTGGGCCGACACCCCTGGCGTGCGAGACGCGCTGCCCAGCTTCCACGCGCGCCTCGGGGGCCGCCTGCGCAGCTCGGCCGAGGGCGCCGACACGATCGTGTGGCTCGCGATCGCCGATCGCGCCGCGCGCTCGACGGGAGCGCTGTGGTTCGACCGCGAGCCGCGCTCACCCTACTTGCTCCCTGGAAAGCGCGCCGACGCGGCGACCCGCGCGGCGCTGTGGGAGCTGTGCGAGGCCCGAGCCGGTGCGCCGCTTCGTGCCTCGTGAGCCCGGCGGACGTCTGGCTGCGGGCGTGCTACGCCGCCCCGGGCTTCGTGCTCGCCTTCGTCGGGATCCCGGTCTACGTGCTCTTGCCCAAGTTCTACACCGACGTCGTCGGCGCCAACGTCGCCCTCGTGGGGGTCCTGCTCGTGGTCCTGCGCCTGGCCGACGGGATCACCGACCCGGCCATCGGCACGCTCTCCGACCGCACCCAAAGCCGCTGGGGCCGCCGGCGGGTGTGGATCGTGGCCGGATCGCTCCCGCTCGCGGCCTCGCTCTACCTGGTGCTCGTCCCGCCCGAGCTCGGGCCGACCGCCGCCGCGCTGTGGTTCGGCGGGAGCCTGGCCGTGCTCTACCTCTCTTGGACCGCGGTCGCCGTGCCCTACGAGGCCCTGGGCCTCGAGCTCAGCGAAGACTACGACGCGCGCACCGCGCTCCTCGGCTGGCGCGACTCCGCGGTGATCGTGGGGACGCTGGCCGCGGCCGCGGCGCCGGTGGTGATCCAGCGGGCCGCGGGCTGGGGGGGCAGCGGCCCCGACGAGCGCAACACCTACTGGGTCCTGGCGCTGATCTACGCGCCGCTGGTGCCCCTGGCCTGCTTCGTCTGCGCCCGCTTCGTGCCCGAGCGCGCGCCGCGTCCCCCCGGGGGCCGCTTTCGCTGGCGCGCCCTGGCCGCGAACCGGCCGTTCATGATCTTGCTGCTCAGCTACACCGTCGCCGCGATCGGGAGCAACCTCCCCGCGGTCCTGCTGCCCTTCTACGTGAAGTACGTGCTCGGGAGCGAGCAGGCCGCGGGCTTCCTCCTGCTCTATTTCTGCGTCGGCGCGGGCCTGCTGCCGATGTGGGTGTGGATCTCGCAGCGGACCGACAAGCGCCCTGCGTGGGTGGGGGCGATGCTCGTCAACACCGGCGCCTTCGCGGGCGTGTTCTTCCTGGGAGCGGGTGACACCGTGGGGTACGGAATCCTGGTCGCGCTCAGCGGGGTCGGCTTCGGCGGGACCCTCGTGATCCCCTCGGCGCTGCAAGCCGACGTCGCCGACTACGACGAGCTGCGCCGCGGCCACCGGCAGGAAGGGCAGCTGCTCGGGGCTTGGTCGGTCGCGCGCAAGTTCGCCGCGGCGGCCGGTGTGGGCGTCGCGCTGCCCCTGCTCGACCTGGCGGGCTACGTGCCCAACGCCGAGGTCCAGTCGCCGAGGGTGCTGCTCACTCTGCGCGCGTGCTACTGCCTGGTCCCGGTGGGCCTGAACCTGATCGCGATCGCGATCGCCTGCTATTACCCGCTGACCCGGGAGCGTCACGCGCGCGTGGCGCGCCTCCTCGCACGGCGCCGGGCGCGCGCGGAGGCTCGCGGTGCGTGACCCGCTGCCTCGCCGCTGGCTGCGGCGCCTGGTCACGACCTCCTGCGTCAGCGGGCTCGCGCTCGCGCTCTGGGCGCTGGCGCCGCTGTGGCTCCTGGTCCTCGGCTCCTACGACCTGCTCGCGGGCCGGCGGGGGGCCAGCGTGCGCTGCCTCGCGGTGCTGACGGTGTTCACCACGATGTCCGTGCTCGGGCTGATCGCGGCCCTGGCGGTGTGGATCGCCTGCGGGCGCCGGCACCGCCGGCGGGAGGCCCTCGACTACGCGCTCCAGGAGCGCTGGGCCAAGACCCTGCACCGCGGGCTGGTGTGGATCTACGGGATCCGGCTCAGCGAGCGCTGGTCGAGCGGGGCGCCGCCCGCCCCCGACCGGAGGTTGCTCGTGCTCGAGCGCCACACGAGCGTCGCCGACACCCTGCTCCCGATCCAGCTGCTCTACCCCGCGTTCCGCCTGCGCTACGTCATGAAGCGTGAGCTCCTCTGGGATCCGTGCCTCGACGTGATCGGGCAGCGCCTGCCCAACGCCTTCGTCGAGCGCGGCGCGGGCGAGCGCGACGTGACCCTGGTCGCCGACCTCGCCCGCGACCTCCCCCCGGGTGCGGGGGTGCTGATCTTCCCCGAGGGCACGCGCTGCACCCCCGCGCGGCGCGCGCAGGTCCTGGGCAAGCTCCGCGAGCGCGGCGACCCGCGCGCAGACTACGCCGCGCGCCTGCGACACCTGCTCCCCCCCCGCCGGGGAGGAGTCCTCGCGCTCCGCCAGCGCGCGCCCGACGCCGACGTGGTGGTCGTGGGCCACACCGGCTACGAGAAGGTGCGGACCCTGGGCGACCTGTGGGGCGGCAGCCTGATCGGAGCCCAGGTCTCGGTGTGTGCCTGGGTGCACCCGGCCGCCGACGTTCCCCGTGACCCCGAGGCCTGCAGCGCGTGGCTCGACGCGCGCTGGCTCGAGCTCGACGCCTGGATCGATGCCCAGACCCGTCAGCGCGAAGCCGTCGCGGCGGCCTGCGGGTAATCGCGTCGAGGGCGGCGGCGGCGGCAGCGCCGGCTGCGCCCGGGTCTATAATCGCCCCATGGCCGCCTCCCCCACGTCCCCCGTGCCCGCGTTCACGCCGCAAGCGCTCGAGATCCTCCGCGCGCGCTACTTGCTGCGGGATCGCAAGGGCGAGGTGGTGGAGGAGCCGGCGGGCTGCCTGTGGCGGGTCGCCCAGGCCCTGGCGGCGGTGGAGACGCGCTGGGGGCGCGTCCCCGAAGGGCGGGCCGAGGCGTTCTACGCGCTGCTGGCCGAGCTCAAGTTCCTCCCCAACTCCCCGACCCTCATGAACGCCGGCAAACCGGCGGGCCAGCTGAGCGCGTGCTTCGTGCTCCCGATCGGGGACTCCCTCGAGGAGATCTTCGACGCGGTGAAATACGCCGCGGTGATCCACGGCACCGGCGGCGGCACCGGCTTCGCCTTCTCCCGGCTGCGCCCGAGCGAAGACCCCCTGGGGACCGGCGGCCGGGCCTCGGGCCCCGTGTCCTTCATGCGCGTGTTCAACGCCGCCACGGGGGCGGTCAACCAGGGTGGCGTGCGCCGAGGCGCCAACATGGGGGTCCTGCGCGTCGACCACCCCGACGTGCTCGAGTTCGTCAAGGTCAAGCGCGACCCCGCCGAGCTGACCCACTTCAACGTCTCGGTGGCGATCACCGACGCCTTCATGCAGGCCCTCGACGCGGGGACCGACTACGCCCTGCGCCACCCGCGGACCCAGGAGGTGCTCGGGCGCGCCTCCGCGGGCGAGGTGTGGGGCGAGATCCTGCACTCGGCCTGGAGCACCGGCGACCCGGGCCTGATCTTCATCGATCGGATCAACGCGCTGCACCCGACCCCCGATGAAGGGCAGATCGAGAGCACGAACCCCTGCGGAGAGCTCCCGCTCCTGCCCTACGAGTCGTGCAACCTGGGGTCGATCGACGTCGGCAAGCACGTCGCCGACGGCGCCGTCGACTGGGAGGCGCTCGCCCACAGCGTCCGCCTCGGCGTGCGCATGCTCGACGACGTGATCGAGGCGAACCACTTCCCGCTCCCCGAGATCGCGCACATCACGACGCGGAACCGCAAGATCGGGCTCGGGGTCATGGGCTGGGCGGACCTCCTCGTCGAGTTGGGGATCCCCTACGCCTCGCAGCGCGCCCTCGACCTCGCGGACGAGCTCATGCGCTTCGTGCTCGAGCACGCGCGTCAGGCCTCGGCCGAGCTGGCGGAGGCGCGCGGGGCCTTCCCCGCGTGGCCTGGCTCGCGCTGGGAGCGCGAGGGCCACCCCCCCCTGCGCAACGCCACCGTCACGACCATCGCCCCCACCGGGACGATCTCGATCCTCGCGGGCTGCTCGAGCGGGATCGAGCCGCTCTACGCCCTGAGCTACGTGCGTCGCACCCTCGACGGCACCCGCGAGCTGAGCTTCGTGCACCCCGCGCTCGAGACCCTCGCCCGCCGACACGGCTTCTGGAGCGAGGACCTCCCGCAGCGGGTCGCCAACGCCGGCGGCAGCCTGGCGGGGTTCCCCGGGGTCGCCCCCGAGGTCGCGGCGCTCCTCGCCACCGCCCACGAGATCGACCCCAGCTGGCACGTGCGCCACCAGGCGGCGTTCCAGGCCCACGTCGAGAACGCGGTGTCCAAGACGGTCAACCTGCCCCGCTCGGCGACGCCGGCCGACGTCGGCGAGATCTACCGCCTGGCCTATCGGCTGGGCTGCAAGGGGATCACGGTCTACCGCGACGGCAGCCGCGAGGGCCAGGTCCTGCGCACCGTGCCCGCGGACCCGCCCGAGAGCGGAGGCCCCGCGTGCCCCGAGTGCAGCGACCCCTTCGGCGAGCAGGCCTAGCCGTGGCCCTCTCGCGCAAACGCAAGCTGCAGTTCAGCGCGATCTTGCTGCTCGTGGCCCTGCTCCTCGCCGAGCTGGTCGCGCGCCTGGTCACGGGCCCGCAGCCCATGCCCTTCGTCCCGCACCCTTACCTGCGCCAGGTGCGCGCGCCCAACGCGAGCCTCGACTACCTGACCCTCGACGGGGAGCGCAAATACACCCTCGGCGTCGACGAATACGGCTTCCGCGCCGAGGGGCTGCCCAAGCCCGGGACGCCCAAGCCTCCGGGGGAATACCGGATCTTCTTCGTCGGCGCCTCGACCACCGAGAACCGCGTCCTGCCCGACGAGGAGACCTTCCCCGAGCTGGTCGAGGTCGCGCTCAACACCCGCAGCGGCGGCCCGAAGGTGATCGCGATCAACACCGCGATCTCGGGCAACATGATGGCCGACTCGCTCTCGCTGGTCGCGCACCGCGTGCTGGCCCTCGAGCCCGATCTGATCGTGGTCCTGCACGCGATCAACGACATGCGCGCCACGCTCAGCACGCGCTTCGACCCGACCCACTACGAAGACCGCCGCCCGCCGAAGCCCGCGACCCTCGACGACGTGCTCACGCGCTACGTCCGCCTCTACGACCTGGCGGGCCGGCTGAGGTCGCGCTTCAAGCAAGACCGCGACAGCCGCATGCGAGCGCGCGCGCAGGGGGTCCCCTACACCGAAGGCGTCGACCCGACCCGGGGCCTGCCGTACTTCACCCGCTACCTCCACATGCTCACCGCGCTCTGCCGCGACGCCGACGTCCCCCTGGTGCTCTGCGCGCAGCCGAGCATCTACCGCCCCGACCTGAACGAGGAGGAGCTCGCCTCGCTGTGGATGGGGCTGATCAACCGCGGGGAGCTGAACCTCGACCCGCTGACCTTGATGCGCGGCATGCAGGCCTACAACGCCAGGATCCGCGAGGTCGCCGAGGAGCGCGGCGTGCGCTTCGTCGACCTCGACGCCGCGGTGCCCAAGGACCTCGAGCACTTCTACGACGACTGCCACTACACCGCCCAGGGCAACCAGCGGGTGGCCGCGGCGTTGAGCGAGGCCCTGCTGCGCGAGGGCGAGCTGCCGCGCGCCCCGCTCCCGCTGCCCCCGCGGTGAAGACCTCGGCACGCCCGCTCGAGTCGTGAGGGTCGTGAAGGAGTAGGATCCAGGCATGGGACGCGTGGCGCTGATTACGGGCATCACCGGGCAAGACGGCTCGTACCTCTCGGAGCTCCTGCTCGAGAAGGGCTACACCGTCTACGGCCTGGTCCGCCGCTCCGCCGCCGGCCCGGCGAACCGCGTCGGGCACCTGACCCTCGACCCCGACCCAGACTCGGCCACCCTCGAGGTCGTGCCCGGCGACCTAACCGACACCGGGAGCCTGGTCCGCGCGCTGACCCAGGTCCAGCCCGACGAGGTCTACAACCTCGGCGCCCAGAGCCACGTGCGCGTGAGCTTCGACGCCCCGGACCACACCGCGGAGGCGACCGGCCTCGGCACGCTGCGCCTGCTCGAGGCGATCCGCATGACCGGGCAGCGCCCGCGCTTCTTCCAGGCCTCGAGCTCCGAGCTGTTCGGCAAGGCCCAGGAGGTGCCCCAGCGCGAGACGACCCCGTTCTACCCACGCAGCCCCTATGGCTGCGCCAAGGCCTTCGCGCACTACCTCACGGTCAACTACCGCGAGAGCTACGGCCTGCACGCCTCCTGCGGGATCATGTTCAACCACGAGTCGCCGCGCCGCGGCGAAGCCTTCGTGACGCGCAAGATCACGCGCGCCGCGGCGCGGATCAAGCTCGGGCTGCAGGGCGAGCTGCGCCTGGGCAACCTCGACGCCGCGCGCGACTGGGGCTACGCCGGAGACTACGTGCGCGCCATGTGGTTGATGCTCCAGCGCGACGAGCCGGGAGACTACGTGATCGCCACGGGAGAAGCGCACACGGTGCGGGACTTCCTCACGGCCGCCTTCGGTGAACTCGACCTCGACTGGGAGGACTACGTGACCCTCGACCCGAGCCTGCACCGACCCGCCGAGGTCGACCGCCTGGTCGGCGACGCGAGCAAAGCCCGCGCGGAGCTCGGCTGGACCCCGTCCATCGACTTCCTGGGCCTCGTGAAGCGGATGGTCGCGAGCGACCTGGAGCTTGCGCGCCGTGAGCTCGCGGCGGGAGGGAACGAGTGAGCACCTACGCCCGTGAGTTGGAGGTCGCGCGCCGGGCGGTGCGCCAGGCAGCGGCCCTCTGCGCGCGCGTGCAGCGCGGCGTCGAGGGCCTGGAGAAGTCCGACAAGAGCCCGGTGACCGTCGCCGACTTCGGCAGCCAGGCGCTGGTGTGCGCGACCCTCGCCGAGGCCTTCCCCGAGGACCCGGTCGTCGGAGAGGAAGACTCCGCGACCCTTCGCGAGCACCCGGCGCTGCTGGCCCAGGTGACGAGGGAGGTCGACGCCGAGCGCGGGGCTGACGCAGCGCAGGTGTGCGCCTGGATCGACCGCGGCGCGACCCGCGAGCAACGCCCCCGCTTTTGGACCGTCGACCCCATCGACGGGACCAAGGGCTTCCTCCGCGGCGAGCAGTACGCGGTGGCGCTGGCGCTGATCGTCGACGGCGAGCTGGTAGTCTCGGCCACCGCGTGCCCGAACCTCCCCCTGCGCCCGGACGACCCCGAGCGCGGCGTGCTCTTCTCCGCGGTCAAGGGGGGCGGGGCCTTCGCCGAAGCCCTCGCCGGCGGGGCCCGCTGGCCGCTCGCCGTGAGCGCCGCCAGCGACCCGGCCGCGGGCCGCTTCTGCCAGAGTGTGGAGCCTGCGCACAGCGACCAGGAGCAGGCAGCCGCGCTGGCGGCCGCCCTCGGGATCCGGGCCCCGGCGCGCAAGCTCGACAGCCTGGCGAAGTACGGGATCGTCGCGCGCGGCGAAGCCGAGATCTACCTGCGCCTGCCCCGGCCCGGCTCGACCCGAGCCGAGTGCATTTGGGACCACGCCGCCGGGGTCCTGCTGGTGACCGAGGCCGGCGGCCGGGTGACCGACACCCGCGGGGCCCCCCTCGCCTTCCGCCACGGGGCGCACCTCACCCACAACCGAGGCGTGGTCGCGAGTCACGGCCCGTGGCACGACCGGATCCTGGACACCCTCAGCGCCTTCGAGGAGGACGCATGATCGAACACGTGGTCGAGTTGGGCAGCGAGCTGCCCCAGGACGTCGAAGCCCTGGTCACCCTGCGGGATTCCCTGGCGAGCACACCGCAAGGGGCGGCCGCGGTGTTCGTCGCCGCGCTGCTCGTCTACGTCGAGGACCGCGCCAAGGGGATCCCCTGCCTGACCCTGGTCATGGACCGCGGCCGGCTGACCCAGGGCTCGAACGGCTACAAGGGCTTCGAGCCCGGCCGCCAGGACCTGCGCGACCTCGACGAGCGCGTCGGCTCCAAGCCCTACCTCGCGCGCAGCTACGTGGCCGGCACGACCCCCAGCGGCGAATACCGACTCCCGAGCCCCCCCTTCCAGGTCAAGGTCCGCGAGCAGCCCCACGACGTCCAGGCCGAGCGCGCCAAGGTCTTCGTGTGGTCGAGCGGAGCGGACTCGCCGCGCCCCCTGACCCTGATCAAGAACAACCGGGGTCTGTGGAAGGCGACCAACTGGAGCTCCCTGACCGTGGGGATCCGGCCCCCGGCGGCGCCCCTCGACGACGACCTGTAGGCCAGCGAAACAACCCGCCTTGGCTGCGGTCAGGTCCGCGCGTCGTGGATACAGTGGAGGCACGACCCCGAGCGCTTGACCATGAGATCGACCCAGAAGCTGCCCCGGCAAATTCCCGCCACCGAGGTCCAGCGCCTCGAGCTGACCGACCTCGCCCCCGGACGCTACCGGTTCCGCCTGGCCCTGGCCGAGGACGCGACCTCCCAGCGGGTGTGCGTCCCCGTGCAGGTGGTGAAGGGTCACGCCCCGGGGCCCGTCGTCGGGATCACCGCCGCGCTGCACGGCAACGAGGTCAACGGACTCCCGGTGATCCACCGCCTGTTTCGCCGACTGCACGCGAGCGAGCTGGCGGGGACCGTGGTCGGGGTGGGGCCGCTGAACGTGCCCGGCTACCTGCGCAACAAGCGTGAGTTCAGCGACGGCAAGGACCTCAACCGGGTGTTCCCGGGCAGCCCCACCGGCAACGAGAGCTCGGTCTACGCGCACGCGATCGTCGAGCGCCTGCTGCGCAACTTCGACGTGCTGTTCGACCTGCACACCGCGAGCTTCGGGCGCAGCAACTCGCTCTACATTCGCGCCGACATGACCCAAGCCCAGACCGCGCACCTGGCGCGGGTGATCCGCCCGCAGATCATCGTGCACAACCGCGCCGACGGCACCCTGCGCGCCGCGGCCGAGCACCTGGGGATCCACGCTCTGACCGTCGAGATCGGCAACCCGCAGCGCGCCCAGGAGACCCTGGTGCTCTCCTCGAGCGTGGGCCTGCGCGAGGCGCTCGAGCACCTCGGCATGACCAAGTCCGACGAGGAGTCGCCTCAGGCCGAGACCGTCGAGTGCTCGCACTCCTACTGGCTCTACACCGACGGCGGCGGGCTCCTCGAGGTGTTCCCGCACCTCACCGAGCGCGTCGCCCGCGGTCAGCCGGTGGCCCAACTCCTCAACGAGTGGGGCGAGGTGCACCGGGTCTACGAGGCCCCCGAGGACGGGATCGTGATCGGCAAGGCGACGAACCCCGTGGCGAGCAGCGGCGCGCGGATCCTGCACCTGGGGGTCGTGGGGAGCGTCCCGGAGCGGGCCCAGCCGCCGCGCGACTCAGCGCCCTGTTGAGCCGGCGGGCACCTCGAGCGTGAAGCGGTAGCTCCCCGCGCGCAGGTCGGCGGTCACGAAGCGGACCGTGACCTCGACCGGCCCCGGGCGCGCTGGATAGAGCTCGAAGCCCTCCTCGGTCTGCAGCACGCTCGCGTCTGCGCTGCAGTCGAAGGCCAGCGCGACGGCGCTCGCTCCGGCGGGGTCGAAGCTCAGCTGAAAGGGGGTGGCGCTGCCGACGGCTCCCGCGGCGGCCGGGAGCTCGACGCCGAGCACGCGGGGGAGCGGGACCGGCGCTCCGTCGTCGAGGGGGACGGTCGCGCGCAAGGCCTCGTCGAGCCCGCGCACGAGCGGCGCCAGGTCTCCCCTCGCCTTCTGCTTCGCGTGCAAGGTGCGCAGCACGAACCCCAGGTTGCCGTAGGTGCCGATCACGTAGCTCAGCGGTCCGCCCGCGGTGCCGAAGGCGAGGTCGCCGACGTCGGCGCGGCGGCTGAGGGTCGCCTGCACCTGAGCCAGGGCGCCGCGCAGCGCCGCGCGCGCCTGCGCGGGGCTCTCGTAGCGCCGCAC
>JAGQRJ010000419.1 GCA_020425635.1 Planctomycetota bacterium
GGCGGGCTCGGGCGGGCGCGGGAGCTTGCGCCCGCAGCCGAGGGTCCCGCAGCGGCGGAGGTCGTCGCCGCACTCGGCGTGGTAGCGGGTGCGGCAGCCCTGACATGTGATCGTGCTCTCGCGCGGCTCGAAGCCCTCGCGGCAGTAGGGGCACTGCACGCCCGAGGTCCGCTCGGTCTGCGACTGGGGGGCTCGCCCCTGGCTGGCGCCCGCGGGACAGCCCAGGGCGCCGCAGGCCTCGACCTGGGGCGCGCAGCGCTCGTGGTAGGGGTTGGGGCACGACGGGCAGGGGCTCAGCGAGCGCACGGGCTCCTGGCACACCACGCAGGTCCTCGCGGCCGCGCGCTTCGAGCCTTGTTTCTTGTCCCTCGTCTTCATGCGCACAGTGTGGCCCGTGTGGCCAGCGCGCACCACGCGAGCGGCGTTACGTACTTCCGCCCTCTCTGGAATCGCGTCCCGCCCTCTGCCGACCTAAGCCCAGCCAGGCCAAGCTCCAAACCTGCTATTTTCGGGCGAATTCGCCGGGCAGGAGCCGGGTCGATGCGGTGAGCGTGGACGACGAAGCAGACTGGATCCGGCGAGCCCGGGCGGGTGACCGCGAAGCCTTTTCGCGCCTGGTGGAGGCCCACCGGGAGGTGGCCTACCGGACTGCTTTCTGGATCCTGCGCGACGCCGACGACGCCATGGACGTGACCCAGGAGGCCTTCTTGCGCGCCTACCGCAGCCTGAACCGCTTCGCCGAGCGCTCGAGCTTCCGCACCTGGCTGCGGCGGATCGCGACCAACGCGGCCCTCGACCGGCGCCAGCGGCGCTTGCGTGAGCCCGAGCTCCCCGAGCACCTGCAGGTCGCCGACCCGACCCCCGGGGCCGCCGAGCGCATGGCGCGCGAGGAGACCCGCTCGCTGGTGCGCTCGGCGATCGACGGGCTGCCCCCCGCCTCGCGGGCGGCGGTGGTCCTGCGCGACGTCCACGGGCTGAGCTACGCCGAGATCTCCGAGACCTTGCGGATCCCGAAGGGCACGGTCATGTCGCGGTTGCACAAGGGGCGCCAGCTCCTGCGGCGGCGGCTGGCCGACGTGCTCGGCCCGCGGGCCGAGGCGCTGCAGCGGGCGCGCGAAGAGGAGGTCGGCGCGTGAGCGACGCAGAGCTCTCCGGGTTCCTCGACGACGAGCTGACCCCCGAGGAGGAAGAGCGCGTGCGCGCGCGGCTGTCCCTCGACGCGGGGGCGCCGCGCTCGTTGGCGGAGTTCGAGGCCTTGCAGGAGCTGGTGCGAGACGTGGTGCCGGTGCCCAGCGCCGCCGCCTGGTCGGCCTTCGACGCCGAGCTCGGGCGTCAGCTCGACGGCACCGCGCAGCCCTTCGCCTCGCGCGGCCTGCCGGTGTGGGGGCGGGTCTTGCTCGCGGCGAGCGTGCTCGTGAGCGCGCTGGGCTTGGCCCGCTGGTTGGGGGGGGAGGAGCGCACGGTGCTCGCCGGGCAGCGCCTGCCCGACGTGCCGCGGGTCTACGTCGCCCCCCAGTGGACCTCGGGCGACCCGCGCCCGCTGCCGCCGCTGGCGGGGATCCTCGAGGGGCGCCTGGACCTGACCCCGGCTCAGGTCGCGGCCCTGGGGAGTCATGGGCTGGTGCAGGTCCCCTGTCCGGGGCGCAGCCTGCGCGAGCTCTACCCCCTGGAGCCCGCCGCGGGCGAGCTGCCGCCCCTGGCCAGCGCAGACGCCTCGCTCCTGATCTACGGCGCGGTCGCGTCGCGCCTGGCCCTCGAGCTCGAGGAGCAGATCGTGCGCCCCGAGGTGCAAGGGGTCGTGGACCTCCTCGGGCGCGAGCTCGCGCAGCTCGCGCGCGACGGTCGGGGGCAGGAGACCCGCAGCGCGGCGCGGGCGGCCCAGGAATACGTGGGGGTGCTCGCGGCGCTCGAGGGCCTGCCCATGACCCTCTCGCAGGCCGCCAACGGGCGGGTCCAGGCGGAGGTGGCGCAGGTGCGCACCGCGGTGGGGCCAGCGCGCTCGCCCGTGCTCAGCGCGCTCTGCGGGCGCGAGGTGGTCCTCGACTACGCGGCGCTGCGCGATCGCGGCCTGTTCGCGCACGCGCCGCGCCTCGACGGCCACGCCCGGGCCATGCGTTGGCTGAGCGCGGCGGGGCTGCCCCTCGAACCGCGAGACCCCGCCGCGAGCCGCGTGTCCTGCGTGCTGGTCCTGGCCCTGGCCCGGGGGCAGCTCGCCGACGGACGCTACGGCTTCGGCGCGCTCGCGCGGCTCGAGGCTGCGCTGGAGGTGATCTACGGGCGCCCCGACGCGGTGACGCCGTTCGAGATGCTCGAGGCCATGCGCCGCGTGCTCGCGCAGCAGTCGCTGGCTCCGAGCATGCTGAGCGACGCGGTGGTGAGCCGGGTCGCGACCGTGGCCGCCGAGCTCACCCCGCGCCCGACCCTCGGGCCGGCGGGGCCGGGCGAGCTGGCGGGGGTGCACCTCCTCGGGCGCCTGCGCTCGCTCGAGGGTCAGGCCCTCGCTCGGCTGAGCCCCGCCCACGTGCCCTCGCGGACGCGCTCGTCGGCCTACGACCTGCTCGGTGTGCTGGCCGACCCGGTGGCGGGTCGCCGGCTGCGGAGCGTGGTCTCGGCGGAGGGGAGCGACGGGAGCGACCCCGAGGCCTACGACGTCGCGCTGGCCGCGCTGCGCGAGGAGGCGCGCCCCTGGTGGGACCCCAGCCGCCCGGTCCCGACCCGCGCCTGCCTGGAGCAAGGGCGGCTGTGGACCGTGGCGGCGCTGCTGCGGCGGCGCGGGCTCGCGCCGGTGGCCAGCCTCAACGACCCCTGGTACCGCGACCGCCTCGTGCTCGCGGCGCTCGCCGCCTGCAACGCTCCGCCGCCCGCGCCGGAGGAGCTGCCCCCGATCGACGGCGCGGGGCCGACCCCCGTGCTCGAGCCGCTCCCCGAGCTGCACGCGCGGCTGGCGTTCTCGGCGGCACGGCTGCGGGACGTGGGGGAGCAGCTCCTCGCCGACGGCTGGGGGTCGCCTGCGGTGCAGGCCCTCGACCAGCTCGCTCGCCTGGAGCAGGCGCTGACCGCGGCCTCCCAGGACGTGCTCGCCGACCGCCCGGTCGCGACCTCGACCCAGGCCGCGCTGGCGAAGTACGTGCCCACGCTGCGCGCGCTGGCGCCCCTCGACGTGCGCAGCGTCGAGGACCTCGGGCGGGGGACGGGCGGGGTCTTGCACCGCGGGGTGCTCGGCCTGGAGCGCCTGGTGCTGATCGGGGTCGACCCCGCGACGCGGCGCCTGCGCGTCGCCTCGGGGGCGGCGCTCGTCGCCAACGAGTGGTGGGCGGCTACGCCCCAAGCCAGCGTGGACGAAGGCGCCCCCGACCCGACCTGGGCCGCGCACCGCGTCTCTGGGAGGAAGCAATGAACCTTCGCCTCGCCGCCCTCGTCGTCTGCGCCACCCTCCAGCTCGGCTGCGCGACGGTCGACGCCTACGGCGAGCCCATGCCCCCGCACCCCGGCCTGGCCGCGGTCCTCGAGCTGCCTGGCGGGGGGGCGGCGTTCAGCGGAGACGCCTGCGCTCGCGCGCCGCCGGCCCCCTGCGTCGGCTGCGCGCGGGGCTGGATCGGAAGAGCGGCGTGCACGGGAAGAGGGTAGATCTCGGTGGGCGCCGTACCAGTATAAAC
>JAGQRJ010000420.1 GCA_020425635.1 Planctomycetota bacterium
AGCGGCGGGCGTCGCCGACGCCCGAGCAGCGGCGGGGATCGCGAGAGGGTGTGCTGCCGCGGGGGCGGCCGCGAAGAAAAAAAAAAAAAAAGCGAGCGCGAGGCAGGCGACGAGGGCGCCGAGGCGTCGCGCGCTCACCGGGCCCACCGTCCTACGACGCTGGACAAGCCCGCGGTCGGGCTCTCGAGGCGAATGAAGTTCTGGCCGACGTAGCCCGTGCCGCCGTCGAACTCGATTGGGAAGAAGCCGCTCTCGGCCGGGCCCAGCACCCGCACGGCCGCGCCGGGCTGCAGGTGCCCCAGGATCGTGGACGCGGTGGTCGGGCGCGCGCGCACGCGCAGACGGGTGCTGACCCCGACCACCCGCGCCGGGCGCCCGCTGCCTCCGGGCACCAGGGCGCCGGCGCCTGTGCGCAGGTCGAAGCGGTAGCGCAGGGAGCGACGGTGCTCGCCGAGGACCCAAGGCGTGGCGTCTTCGACGTCGACGAAGGCGTCGAGGCCGGCCGGCACGTTCGCCTCCAGGCCCTGGGCCTGAACCCCCGACCAGCGGGAGCGCCACACCCCGTCGGGCAGCGGGCCGACCAGGCGAGCGCGCCGCGCGCTCCCGCTCCCGCTGAACACGAGCTGCAGCGGGCGCGACCCCTCGTGCAGGGCCATGACGAGGTGCTGACGGCAGACCTCGCAGAAGCCGGGCCCGTCGGTGCGCATGCGGCAGGCCCTGCGCGGGCGGTAGAGCCCGCTCGAGTAGGCTCCGCCACCCTGGAACGCGCTGACGCCGCTCGTGAAGAAGCTCCCCGGAACCGGCGTCGACGCTGCGACCCAGTCCTTCCAGGGGAGCTGCGCGCGGGTCGAAGCCGTGGTCAGGTTGGGGTAGATCCGAGCGAGCTGCTCCCGGGTGAGGCTGGGCGTCCCGCTGAAGGAGGAGTACTCGTCGCCCAGGCGACCGATCACGTGACCGAGCTCGTGGATCCCGACCCTGGGAGCGCTGGAGGAGGCGAAGCACACGCTGCCGATCGCGGTTCCTCCGCGGCGGTTGGTGTTGACCAGCACGATCACCGCGTCGGCCTCTCCGCCGGCGCGCACGGCGTCAGCGAGCAAGAGCGTCATGCGCGTGGCTCGTAGCCGAGTGCCGAACAGGGTGACGAAGTGGGTGCCGTAGGCGTTGTTTTCGCCCGGCCCTCGGATCGACGACGCGCGAAAGCCGGTGTGCACGTTCATGAGCCCGGCGTAGCGCGTGAAGGGCTCGGTCGTGCGCAACTGATCCCAGAGCCGGTTCGCGTCGCTCTCGAAGTCGGCGCGGTCGGTGCTCCTGTAGCCGTCGCCGAGGATCACCAGGTCGAGGCAGTCCTCCGCAGGCCCCGACCGCTGGAGCGTGTCGCCGAGGGCGAAGGTTGGCAGCGCGAAGCACGCCGTGAGCAGCAAGGGGAGCCTGGATCGCATCGTGGGGAGACCTCCGAGTCTGCGCGGGGCAACGCAAGCCCGGAGCCAGGACCTCTGCCCCCACCCGAGGGCTCGGTCTAAGTCCAACCACCCCGGCGCAGCGCTGCGCCGGCCCTGCGCCCGGACCGCACTGGTGACCGGATCGGACGCCCTAGCGCGGCGTACGTCCCCCCGATCCTGGGCGGGCCGAGCATGCGTCCCACGCGGTCTACCCTTGGCCCCCGCTCCGCTGCTGGCGCCCGCGGCTTCCCCACTCGACCGCGGTCTCCACCAGCACGTAGAACAACGGCACGAAGAACACCGCGAGGAAGGTCGCGGCGAGCATGCCGCCGATCACCCCGGTGCCGATCGAGCGCCGCCCCGCGGCGCCGGCGCCCGAGGCCACCGCGAGCGGGGCCACCCCGAGAATGAACGCCATGGACGTCATGACGATCGGGCGAAAGCGCAGGCGCGCGGCGTTGATGGCGGCCTCGGCGATCCCTTGACCCTGGGCGCGGAGCTCCGTGCAGAACTCCACGATCAGCACGGCGTTCTTCGCGGAGAGCCCCACCAGGGTCAGCATGCCGACCTGGAAGTAGAGGTCCTGGGCGTAGCCGCGCAGCCACACGGCGGTCAGGGCGCCGAGCACGGCGAGGGGGACGCCGAGGAGCACGGCGACCGGGAGCGACCAGCGCTCGTACTGGGCGGCGAGGATCAAGAACACGATCATGAGCCCGAAGGCGAGCACGACGGGGGCTTGGTTTCCCGCCTTGATCTCCTGGTAGGAGGCGCTGCTCCACTCGATCCCGTAGCTCGGGGGCAAGACCTCGGCCGCCACCTCGCGCACGGCCTGCATGGCCGCGCCGCTGCTCTTCCCCGGGGCGGGGGCTCCGGTGACCTCGACCGCGGGGTAGCCGTTGAAGCGCGGGAAGACGTTGGGGCCGACGCGGAACTCTGTGTGGACCACCGACGAGAGGGGCACCATTTCCCCGCGGTCGTTGCGCACGTGGATTCGTTCGACGTCCTGGGGCGCGTCGCGGAACGAGCTCTCGGCCTGGGCCACCACGCGCCAGATTCGGCCGAAGCGGTTGAAGTCGTTGACGTAGATCGAGCCGAAGTAGGCTTGCAGCGGCTCGAGCACCTGGGCCAGCCGGATCCCGAGGAGCTGGGTCTTCTCCCGGTCGAGGTCGAGGAAGACCTGCGGCGAGCCGACGCGCATGGTCGAGGTCAGCCCCGCGAGGTCCGGGTGTTTGCTCGCGGCGGCGACGAAGTCCTGGGTCACCTGCGCCAGCTCGGCCGCGGTCCCTCCGCCGCGCTGCTCGACCTCCACCGTGAACCCTGCGCGGCTCCCCAGACCCTGGATCGCGGGCGGGTTGATCGTGAGCACGATCCCGTCGTCCACGATCCCGAACAGCGCGCGCGAGTCCGCGATCAGGTCGCTGGCGCGCAGCCCGGGGGCGCGCCGCTCCTCGAAGGGCTTCAGCGGCACGAAGATCACGCCCGCGTTCGAGCTCGCCGCGCCGCCCGCGAGGATGTCGTAGCCGCCGAGGGTGACCACGTTCGCGGTCGCCGGGTGCTGGCGGTAGAAGGCCTCCGCCTTCTCGAGCACGCGCTGGGTCCGGTCGAGGGAGGCCCCGTCGGGGAGGATCACGATCGCGATCACGTAGCCCTGGTCTTCGTCGGGGAGGAAGCCGCTGGGCACGGTCTGGCTGAGGCGGAAGGCCGCGAAGCACAGCGCGGCGAAGGGGATCAGGGTCAGGACGGAGCCCCGGATCGCGAGCCGCACCCCGGCGGTGTAGCCCTGGGTGAAGCCGCCGAAGAGGCGGTCGAACGCGCGGAACGCCAGATTCTTCCGCCCGTGAGAGGGGCGCAGGAGCAGGGTGCAGAGCGCGGGGCTGAGGGTCAGCGCCACGAAGCCCGAGATCGCCACCGAGACCGCGATCGTGATCGCGAACTGACGGTACATCTGTCCGGTCAGGCCCCCGAGGAAGGCCACCGGCACGAACACCGCGGAGAGCACGAGCACGATCGCGATCACCGGACCCGTGACCTGCTGCATGGCCTTGACCGTGGCTCGGCGCACGTCGAGCCGCTCCTCGTGCATGAGGCGCTCGACGTTCTCGACGACGATGATCGCGTCGTCGACCACGATCCCGATCGCGAGCACGAGGCCAAACAAGGTCAGGGTGTTGATCGAGAAGCCGAGCGCGAGCATGCCCGCGAAGGTGCCGACCACGGCCACCGGGACCGCGA
>JAGQRJ010000421.1 GCA_020425635.1 Planctomycetota bacterium
GCCCCCCGAGGACCTCGCGCCGCGCGTGGCCATGGACCTCGACCAGCAGCTTCAGCGGGCGCCCCGCGGGCATGCGCCCCGCGCGGTCGACCTGGGTCTGGTAGTCGCCGTAGACCCGCTCTCCCTGGTGCGAGTGCTCCGGCTCCTGGAAGTTCCCCGCGGCGAAGGCGCGCTGAGTCGGTCGGTTGACGTCGAACCAGTGGCGATACGGCACCGAGCGGTAGCCGCGCGCGACGACCCACCCGTACGCGAGGTTCCGCGCTGCGGCCTGCGCGATCGTGTCCGTGTACTGGTCGTAGGTCCCGTGCGGCGCGGCGACGACCTTGCCCTCTTGGTTGGGTGGAGCGAGGGCGATCTGGATCCCCACCAACACCGGCAACAGCAAACTCATGCAGTGCGTTTTGCGAACACCGTGCCCCGCTCTAAGTCATTTTCTCTTGGACGGGAGGGGCGCCCCGAGTTCCGCCGCTGGTTTCCGATTCCGGGAAGCGAAGTGCTGCAGGAGTATCGGCTTACAGTTCTGTGACGGGATCAGGCGTCCTCCTTTGGGAGCGTCGCCTCGCGCTTGGGCTGGGGCAGCTGCTCCTCGCCGTCTCGGAGTCCTTGGTAGACCTTCCAACACCAAAACGCCGCGAGCACCAACCACAGAATCAGCAGCCCGGGGCCGAGCGGGCCGCCCCCAAAGGCCGACAGGTCGAGCACCTCGAGCAAGGCCAGCGCGAGCGAAATCCCAAGGAACGCCAGGTGCGACCTGAGGGTGGCGGTCAGCCGGGTGCCTGGCGTCGGCTGGGCCCCCAGCGTCGACCCAGCGTGGGCTCCACAGCTGGCGCACTTTCCTGCCTCGGCCCAGCACTCCGTGTGGTGCCAGGCCATGCAGCTTCCGCACCCCTGCTTCTCGCCCTCGCCCTCGATCGCGTCGTGGCAGAACGGACAGCGCGGGCGCTCAGGGAAGCGAATTGCTTGCTCGAGGGACCCCTCGCCCACCGCTACTCAGCCCCCAGCCGAAGCGCCTTGGCCCGGGGGTCCCACACCAGGCGCTCGCGGTGGTCGGCGTACCAGGCGAGCACGCGCCGGCCGCGCTCGCCGAGGGCCTCCTCGAGGTCCTTGGCGCCGAGGTCGTTGAGCAGCACTCGGGGCTCGAGGAACTGCGCGAGCTGCGCCGCGATCCAGCGCTGGGTCGTGCCCTTGACCAGCTGGGTGAAGGGCAGCGCCGCCTCGAGCAGCTCGCGCTTGTTGGCCTCGGCGCCGTCGCGCACCCGCACCAGGATCACCGTCACCAGGGAGCGCACGGCGTCGTCGCGCGTCAGCGCGTGCGGCTGCTCTCCGCCGACGCGCAGCGCGTCGGCGAAGTCCCACGCGGCGATCCAGTCCGGGCCCTCGCGGCTCGGCCCCTCCTTCTCCGGGCCCGACTCGCGGCGCAGCACCTGCAGGAGCTCGGGCTGGAGCTTGAGCGCTTCCAGGCGGTCGCAGGCGAGCAGGCGCAGCGCCCAGCAGGGGTCGTTGAGCGCCTTGACCGCCGGGCGCGCGTCGCCGCGCTCGCTCTCGGTCAGCACCGGGAGCGCCACGTCGAGCACGCGCTTGGCCTCGACCAGCGCCGCGCGACGCGCCCACGGCTCGGTGCCCTGCGCTTCACCGAGCGCGAGCAGCAGCGCGACCCACGCAACCACGACGATTCGCATGCCGCCAGTATCTCACCTTCGCGCCCTCGACGCGCCACAGGGCTCTGGACTTCAACGGGCGCCTGCAGTGGTGGGCGCGGAGTTGCGCGTGTGGGAGAATCCTCGCCATGGATCCACAAGACCCCGTGCAGCGGGTCGCCCGCGCGGTGATCGACCTGGGGATCTGCTCCGCGGAGCAGCTCGCCGAGAGCGTTCGTGCCTGGGAGGACCGCCCCCTCGGGGAGGACACGTCCGACGACGACACCGAGCTCGCCAACTTCCTCGGTGAGCTGCACCGCAAGGGCCTGATCAACTCCAGCCAGGGCCGCACCCTGCTGCAAATGCTGACCGGGCACGGCGCGGCGCCCCTCGACCCGAACCTCGGGCGACGCTTCGGGGAGTACGTCGCCGAGACCCTGATCGGCGAAGGGGGCATGGGCAAGGTCTACCGCGCGCGCCACGACAGCAAGCCCGGCGAGTTCGTGGTCAAGGTGTTCAACGCGACCCACGACCCCGCGGGCTCCGCGCGCTTTCGCCGCGAGGGCGAGGCCATGGCGACCCTCGACCACCCGAACATCGTCAAGGTCGAGGGCCTGGGCTACGAGGACCAGACGCCGTTCATCGTGCTCGAGTACGTCAACGGGCCGACCCTCGAGCAGCTCATGCAAGAGCGGGGCAAGTTCAGCTGGCAGAGCGCGACCCGGGCCGCGAAGCAGATCGCGAGCGCGCTCGACGCCGCTCATCGCCGCGGGATCGTGCACCGCGACGTGAAGCCCGCGAACATCCTCGTCGCCCCCGGGGGGGTGCTGAAGGTGTTCGACTTCGGCCTCGCCAAGTGGATCGAGCGCGAGAAGCTGACCCACGCCGGCGAGATCCTCGGCTCCCCGGCCTACATGGCCCCCGAGCAATGGGGCGACCACGAGGTCGACCACCGCGCGGACCTGTTCGCGCTCGGGGTGATCTACTACCAGCTGCTCACCGCGGAGCTCCCCTTCCAGGGGCGGACCCCCGCGGACTTCAGCTGGAAGGTCCAGGCCGGGAAATACGAGCCGGTGCTCTCGCTGGCCAGCAAGACCCCCGCGGCGGTCGCGGCCCTCGTGGCCCAGCTCCTCGAGCGCGACCGCCTGCACCGCCCGACCAGCGCCGAGTCGCTCCTCGTCGAGCTCGAGCGGGTCAACAAGGGCCAGGAGCCCGACCTGCCCCGGCTGCAGCCGCCCGGCGACGCAGAGCCTTACCGCCTCGTGGGCAAGGGCGAGTTCACGATCGGCAGCGGCGCCTCGGCGGACTTCACGGTGCCCAACTCGACCGTCGCCGAGCGCCACGCGACCCTGCTCCGCACGCCCGCGGGCTTGCTGCTCCGGGCCCTCGACGCCCCAGGCGGAGTCAGCGTCAACGGCCAGCTCGTGCGTGAGATCGTGCTCCGCGACAAAGACGAGGTCGTGCTCGCCGAGGCGCCGCCGCTGCGCTACCGGATCGGAAACCTCGGCCGCGGCAGCACCGGGCGCTTCGCCGCCTCGGACTCCGACAAGTACGACCTCTCCCAGGCCGACACCGACCACAGCACCCACCCGCCGCAGCCCGTCTCCGGCCATGTGCTCGCCGCCCTGGTCGAGGTCGGGCACCCCCGGGCCCTGGTGGCTTGCCTCGAGTCCCTCGACAGCGCCGGCATGCTCGATCGCCTGGCCGCTTCGCGGCGCAACCTGCTGCGGGTCGGGGTCTCCTCGACCCTCACCGAACAAGCCGTCGATCGCGCCCGGGCTCGCAGCCAGGAGCGCGCCTGGCGCACCGCCGACGCGCTGTTCAGCACGACCCGCGAGAACCTGGGGCGCGCCCTCCCGCAGTGGCTCGCGTTCTGGTACGACCAACGCCACCGCTTCCCTCCGCAGCTGCGGGCGGCCGGCGCGCGGGCCTGCGGGCGCTTGCGGGTGACCTTCGGCGACGACGCGGAGGTCGTCGAGGCCTCGCTCTCCGAGGGCGAGCAGTGGGTGGTCGGGCGCGCCGAAGACGCGGACATCACGATCCGCGAGCGCTCGGTCTCGCGCAACCACCTGCTCCTCCTGCGCCTGAACACGCGCTTCGCCTTCCGTGACCTCGGCAGCCGCTTCGGGACGACGGTCGCGGGCAAGCGGGTCGAGTTTGGCTTCCTCCGCGAAGACGAGCGGCTGCGCCTCGGGCGCTCGAAGGCGGAGTTCATAAGCGACCCCGCCGCCGACGCCACCGGCCCGCCCGACTCCTACGTGCGGATCGACCCCTACACCTTCGACGCGCTCGTCGAGCTCCGCTGCCCGAACGTGTGCAGCGCGTTGATCGCGCTGCTCGACGACGTGGGCCTCTGCGAGCGCGCCTCCAGCGAGCTGAGCACCCTGGTGACCTCGCGTGAGGTCGAGGCGGCGCGCCTGCCCGAGTTCTTCCGCCAGCAGCGCGAGCGCGCCCTCGAGGCGCTCCCCGAGGCCAGCGGGCGGCACCTCGGGCCCGACCTGGCTACGTGGCTGACGTGGCTCCACGAGGTGGAGGATCTTCCCCCTCAGCTGGCGCCCCAGGGCTGGATTCTGTAGCGCGCTCGGGCTCGGCGACCTGCTCAGCCCGAGCGTCGGCGACCCGGGCCACGCCCTCCCGCGCCGCCGCGCGGAACGGGTTGTAGGCGCGCAGCAACACCGGCAGCAGGGTCAACACGCCGAACAGCGCCGCCGCCATGGCCACCCCGGTGAACACGCCGAAGTAGGCGTTGGGGCGGAACTCCGAGAACACGAGCACCGTGAAGCCGACCACCCCGGTGAGGCTCGTGTAGAGGATCGAGGTCCCGATCGAGCCGTGGCTGCGCAGGAGCGCGGCGTCGACGTGGCCGTCGACGGCGACCTCCTCCCGGAAGCGAAACAGGTAGTGGATCGCGCAGTCGACGCCGATCCCCAGGGAGACCGACGCGATCATCACCGTCGCCATGTCGAGCGGGATCCCGAACAAGCCCAGGCAGCCGAGCACGACCACGATCGGGAGCAGGTTCGGGATCAAGGCGAGGACCGCGGCGGAGAGGCTGCGGAACAGGAGGGTCAGCATCGCGAGGATCGCGAGCAGCGCGGTCACGGTCGTGGTCAGCTGGCTCTGCTTGAGGCTGTCGAGCATGTTCGCGTAGAGCACGAACATGCCCGTGGCCTCGGCCTCGATCGGTCCCTCCGCGGGGAACTTCCCGGCGAGGAAGTCGCGCACCCGCTGTCGGAACTCGAGCCGCTTGAGCTGCGCGTCGGTCTCGCGCACCCGCGCGGTGATCCGCACCGCCTGCAACGGCGCGTAGGAGCGCCCGGCGACCTCGCGCTCCTCGATCACCACGTAGGGGGGCAGCGAGTCACGCAGCTGGCTCACGACCTGGGTCGAGGCGAAGGCGCGGTTCATCATCGGGGCCGCCTTGCGCAGCTCGTCGAGGATCCCCACGTAGCTCATGACCGTCCCCACCTCGGGCTGCGCGTCGAGCCACTCGGCGACCTCGGCCGCCGCGTCGAGGTTCGCCGGGTTCAGCGCGCCGAAGGCGCCTCCCTCGTCTCCGGTGAGCACGACCTCGAGCCCGGTGGTGCCGCCGAGCCGGTCGTCGAGGAAGGCCAGCCCCTGGTGGATCGGTGAGCTGGGCTGGAAGTAGTCGACGAAGCGCGCCTCGACCTCGATCTTGCTGATCCCCCAGCCCCCGACCGCGAAGGCGGCCGCGGTCAGCGCGAGCACGACCGCCGGGTGCGCCAGCGAGGCGCGGCCGAGGCCGGAGAGGAAGCGCGCGCTGAGCTCGAGCCGCCCGCGGTCGTCGTGGGGCAGGATCACGAGGAACCCGGGCAGCACCACGAACGAGAGCACGAGGGCCAGGAGCACCCCGAAGCTCATGAGGAAGCCGAAGTCGATGATCGGGCGTGAGCCCGCGAAGTAGAGGCTCGAGAAGCCGACCCCGGTGGTCGCCGCGGTGAACGCGCAGGGCCAGAACAGGTCGCGCACCAGGCGCCGTACGCGCGCGTAGGGACGGAGCTCGCTCGCCACCACCAGCAGCTCCCGGTAGCGCACGATCAAGTGGATCGAGTGCGCGAGGCCGATCACCAGGAGCAGGCTCGGGAGGTTGCCGGTGATCACGGTGATCCGCTTGCCGGTCAGACGCATCAGCCACAGCGTGCCGACCACCGTCCCTCCGGTCGCGAGCAGCGGGAGCAGCACCCAGCGCACGCGGCGGAACACGAGCAGCAAGAACAGGCACACGAAGCCGAGGGACAGCGAGCCGAAGGTGCGCAGGTCGCGCCCGATCGCCTCGACCATCTCCACCGCCAGCGCCGGGACCCCGCTCAACCCCACGTCGGCCCCCGCCGCGGCGCGCTCCTCGACCAGCCCACGCACCTCCTCGATCACCTGACGGCGCGAAGCCTTGCGCGCGTCCTCCATGGCAGTCCACTCGGGGAGCATGCGCTCGACCGCGGCCTGGGCCTGCGCGAGCTGCGCGGCGGTCTCGGCCGTGGAGCGCGCGGAGTCCGCGCGCTCGGCCTCGAGGCGGGTCTCGTTGAGGTCGAGCCAGCGGTTGGTCACGTCGACCTGCTCGGGGGTGCGGGCGAGGGTCACCACGATCCCGGCCGTCTTCGCGTCCTTGCTCACGAGGTTCCCTGCGTAGAGCTCGTGCTGGGTGAGCTCTTCCCGGGCCTTCTCGAAGGAGATCCCCGCGTCTCCCAGGCGCTTCTGTTGGATCAGCGCCTGGAACAGCGAGGTCTGCTTCTCGTGGCTGCGCAGCAAGGCGACGTTGGTCAGCGAGAGCGCGCTGGCCACCCCCTCGACCTGCTCGCAGGCGGCGCGCAAGCTCTCCACGGCGGCCACCCCGGGTGGGGTGAACAGGTCCTCGCGGGTGAGCCCGATCAGCACGAACTCGTCGCTGGTGAACAGGAGCGAGACCCGGTTGTAGCGCTGGTTCTCCTGGTCTCCCTCGAGCGTCATGGACGCCGTCGACGCGTCGAGGCGGTCGAACTCGTCACGCAGCGGCACCGCGAGGCCCACCGACAGGCAGGCCACGAGGATCGCGAGCCCCGGCCACACGTATTTCAGTCCACGCACCCTCGCATTCTATGCTCCAACGCGGACGGGGGGTCCGCGGCGGCCAGGCTCAGGCCGAGACCAGCTCCGCGTGGGCCTCGTGCGCGTGCCGCCGCCGGCAGCGGGCGTGCACGTAGGTCCCCGAGTCGACGCAGCTGAACGCGGGCTCGAGGGCGTCGAAGGTCTGGCCGCAGCAGCCGCAGGGGGTCTTGGCGGGCGGGCCGTGGGAGCGGAGCACGAAGCGCTTGGCGCGGGCTCGCGCGGGCGCGCGGCCTGCGGTGGCCCAGGCGGCGAGGCCCAGGGCCCCAGCCAGCGCCCCCGCGGCGAGCCCCGGCCACCCCGCCCACGCGACACCAAACGCTGCAGGCAATGCACTTAGGGCAATGGCTTGCCCCCACGCCGCGCTGCTCGGCCCACTCGAATCCACGTTCGACCTCCTCGCTAGGGCCAGTCGCAAGGCCTGGACCAGAGCGCCCGTCACACGCGCAAGGGACTTGCGTCGTCGAGGTGATTACGGCGTAGGCAGACTGGGAACGAAGCGACTCACGGGCGAAAGGAAGGTGACCTGACGTGGACGGGCTCGAGCTCGAGGGCCCGCCGAACCAGGATCACGCGCGTTCGCGCACGACCTCGGGCTTTCGTGGCTCGCCCTCGGTGGGGGCCTCGAGGTGCACCGGGGGTCCGGGGGCGACCAGGCGCTCGGGGGGGCGGTGCTCGTCGGGGAGGATGCGTCCGGCGTCCTGGCGCAGGCGGAGGAAGTCGCGGTGGCGATCGAGGATGTCCGCGAGCACCGCCTCGGGCTCGGTGACGATCGCCTCGCCGAGGCAGCTCTCCACGGCGCGCTCCACCACACCCTCGAGCAGGGTCAGCGAGGTGTAGATTCGGCGCTCGATCACGCGCTCGGCCAGCGGCCACTCGAGCAGGCAGGTCACCACGAGGAACACCAGCCCGCCCTCGAGCAGCGGGATCGCGCCCTTGATGCTGTCGGCCACGCTCGAGGGGTCGGCGGTACTCGGGAACAGGCTGCCGAGGAAGGCGTAGACCGTCAGCACGCCGACGAGCACGGGGAGCGCGTTCCAGATCACGATCTGCAGTCGGCGCGTGGGCTCGTCGCCCTCGCCCGAGGTCTGCTCGAAGATCTCGTAGAAGCGGCGCGCCGCCTCGGCGCGCACCGAGGTGACGAGCGTGGCCACACCCTGCGGGACGCGGGTGCGCACGAAGCGGTGCGAGGTGCGCAGGGGCAGGTCCTCGGCCTCGGGCCGGGTCGGCTCGAAGCCCAGCCGCCGGCCCTCCTGCTCGAAGCGCTCGAGCACCACCTCGACCCGGCGCTCGACCTGGGCGATCTCGACCGCGCGCAGGCGCTCGCCGAGCAGCTCTTCGAGGTCGCTCGAGGAGAAGTTGCGCGCGCGGACGAAGCCGGGCATGAGCAGCGAGCGCACGCCGTAGACGACCCCAATGAACACGCCGAAGATCCCGGGGAACGCGGTGCCGAACAGGTAGCGCAGCACGTTGCGCAGCTCGAAGTCGTGGTGGATCGCGCCGAAGAAGGTGCGCGAGAGGTCGTTGGTCAGGTCGCGGAGGGTCGCGCTCCAGCCGAGGCGCCAGGACTCGATCTTCTCGGGCACCTCCTCGGGAATGTGCTCGTCGACCCGCGCCAGGAGGCCGCGCACGCGGTCGGCGAGCTTGGCCGCCTTGATCTCGCGGATCCGCACCCGGTCGAGCTCGCGCTCGAGCAGGTTGCGCAGCTTGGCCCACTGACCGGCCTCGGGCGGGAGCGGCAGGTCGTCGAGGACCGAGCGCCCCTGCTCTTCGGCGCGGAGCTGGGCCTCGCGCACCGCGAGCGCGCTGACCTTGAGCACGCGGGCGTCGGGGATCCCGTGCTTGGCGAGCTCGGCCCGCAGGTCCGCGGCGATCGCCTCGCCGTCGCCCGCGCGGTCGAGCTTGTTGAGCACGAACACGAACTCGATCCCCTCGCGGTGCTGGCGCAGGAGGGTGAACAGCTCCGAGCTGAGGTACTTCTCTCCCGTGACCACGCACAGCGCGAGGTCGGTGGAGCGCAGCGCCTCGAGCAGGAGCTTCTTGTTCTCCTCCGCGGTCGAGTCGAAGTCGGGGGCGTCGATCACGACCTTGTCGCGCAGCAGCTCCCGCTGGTGGGGCACGAGCCGCGCCTTGGCCTCGAGGGCCCCCAGGCTGCCGCTCCCGTTCTCCTCGTGGAAGTAGGCGGTCAGCTCGCGGGTGGTCGGGCGCACCGCCGCGGCCTGGGCGAGGTCCGAGCCGCCGAGCGCGTTGAACAGGGTCGACTTGCCGACGCCCGTCCCGCCGAGGAGCAGGATCCGCAGCGGGGTCTCGAGGGAGGCCTGCCGCTCGCGGATCTGCTTGAGCAGCGCCTCGATCGAGACGCGGTCGCGCTCGAGGGCGGGGAAGCAGCGGCTCGTGGTGACCCACTGCTCGATTCGCTCGATCAGCGGGGCCAGCCCCGTGGGGTCGGCGCGGCGGCTCACGGCAAGCTCCCGTGGGTCAGCGCGCTCGCGGCCGCGTCGAGGCGCTCGAGGCGCGCGGGGTCGACCCCGGCGGGGAGCTGGTCGATCAGCTGCTTGCCGACGGTCTCTCGCAGGCTCTGGAGGAACATCTCCCCGCGCTTGGCGGAGAACTCCTTGCGCAGCGCCTGGTAGTGCAGGTGCCCGCCCGCGCTCTCGAGCATGAGCTTCGTCGCGCGCTCGGTGGCCGTGCCGATCAGGAGGTCCCAGGGGCCCAGGCCGCCGGTGAGGTGGGCGCTGATCAGGCCGAAGCCGATCTGCAAGAAGCCCTTCATCGCGCGCAGGGAGTTGCGGGCGACGGGGTGCTTCTCGAGCATCTCCACGTGCCGGCGGGTCTCCTCCTCGATCCAGCGCTCGGTCTCGCCCTCCGCCGCCCGCCCGAAGGCGTCGACCTCGGCGTTGCCCTGCTCCACCGAGACCCCGCCGAGCGCGGCGACCCAGCCTGGGACGGCCTGGCGCATGGTGCCCGCGTGGATGTACGGCAGCTCCATCACGTCGGCCCGGGCCGACTCGAACAGCTCCTTGACCTTCTGCCGATCCTGCTCGGCGCGGGCCTCGAGCTTGGCCTGCTTCGAGTTCTTTCGCTGACGCCCGCTGACCAGGCGCGAGAGGTTGTTGCCGAGGAAGCCGAAGGCGCCGCGCACGCCGTCGTAGACCGAGTCGAGCACCGGAATGCGGAACTCGCGCATCAGGCGCTCGAACACGCGGTCGAGCTCGTAGAACTCGAGGCCGCGGAGGAAGGCCACGTAGTCGTCGCGCCGGGCCTCGAGCACGAGGTCGACCTCGGCCCGGATCCGGTCCAGCTCGCTGAGCTCCTCGCGCAGGCGGCTCGTAATCTCGCCCAGGTCGCGGCCCAGGCTCACGCAGGCGCCCTCGAGGGCCCGCGCGCGCACCGCGCCGGGGTCGATCGAGGAGGCGAACACCGCCTGGCGCAGCTCCTCGCGGTAGGCGTCGCCGGTGGCCGGGTCGGGCCCCGTGCTCACGTAGGGCAGGGTCAGGGTCCCCACCTCGCCGCCGAGCCCGGGCACAACCACCTGGAGGAAGTCGCGCTCGACGTCGGCGTCCGCGCCCTTGTTGAGCACGCACAGGAGGTGCTTCTGCAGCTCGACGGCGCGCTTGAGGTAGCGCACGCAGAGCTCGTCGTTGTACTTCTCGGGCGTGCTCACGAACACGACCTGGTCCGCGAGGAACAGGAGGTCCTCGGCCACCTCGCGGTTGCGGTCGTGGGTGCTGTCGATGTCCGGCGAGTCGATCAGCACGCGCTCAGCGGCCTCGGGGTTCTCGTGCAGGCGCAGGAAGTAGGCGACCGGGCGCTCGCCCTCGGGCTCGGCCGCGGCGTCGTCCGGGCGCTCGAGGGTCATGCGCGCGTAGCTCGGGAGCAGCACGCCCTCGGGAATGTTCGGCAGCTCCTTGCGCGGCACGTAGACCGTGGGGGCCTTGGTGTGGCGCGCCAGGGGCGAGCTGCTCCCGATCGCCTCGCCGACGAGCCAGTTGAAGACCGTCGACTTGCCCACGTTCGTGCCCCCCGCGACCACCACGAAGGGGGCGGAGGTCGGGGTGCGCCGCGCCTCGAAGGTCAGCTTGACCCGGAGCAGACGCGCGGTCCGCGAGAGCAGGGCCTCGTAGTCGGCGGCGCTCTCGGTTCCCGGGACGAACGAGACCGCGGTCAGGTCGTCCGAGAGTTGGGTAAGCCCTTCGTTCACCCGCTCAGTGTAAACGTGAGACGCCCGCCCTGCCGCTCAGGCCGTGACCGTGGAGTTTTCGTCCCACCAAATTCGTGACGTGTCGCCCTCGCTCGCATCCAACCCCACGATCCCTGGCGTGGCCTCGCCCCGGCCGGGCGCTCCACCCACTATGATCCGGCGGCAGAGGAGGCAGCTCATGCGTCACAAGGAGTTCTTCGAGACCCACGAGGCCTATGCCCTGGGCGCCGACCGCGACGCGTTTCTCGAGCAGCTGATCCCGGGCAGCGAGGACCACTACTACTACCGCTGCCTGGAGCTCCAGCACCAGGGGCAGCTCGACGGGGTCGCGCCCGAGGTCGAGAAGTGGGTCGACCGCCACGGGCGGACTCAGCGCGTGCGCGAGATCGAGCGCCGGCAGCTCCTCCTGCGCTGGAACCACGACGACCGCGAGACCTTCCGCCGCGAGTACGGCCTGAGCTTCACCCACCAGCCCGACCTCCCCGGCGCCGAGGCGGTGCTCCCGACCGCCCTCGACCCGCAGCTGGTCGACCCGGACTACCTGTTCGGGCGGGCGTTCAGCAGCCACGGGGTCAGCGGGATCCACGACGCCGCGCTCGAGCGGCTGCTGCTGGCGGGGGTCACGGGCTGGAGCGACGACCGCGACTACCAGGAAGGCGTCGAGGCGCTCGCGCCGAGCGATCCCGCGGTGCACGAGGCGCTCCGGCGCTCGCTGAAGATCGGCGAGCTGCGCGAGCTGCTCGAGCGGCTGCAGCGCCCCGATCACCCCCGGATCGTCGAGCTCGTGCTCCACGAGCTCCGCCACAAGAAGTCCCGTGGCTTCGGCTCGCTCAAGGTCCACGGGCTCCTGCTCGACGCCCAGCTCGAGGAGCTGGCTGAGCGCCGCCCGGCGCTGCTCGAGGACGAGCGCTTCGTCCACGCCAACCTGATCAAGCTCCAGCCCAACCCGGACGTCGCCTGGGAGCACCACCCCGCGGAGCGCGAGGCCTACCTCGAGCGGCTGTGGGCTTTCGTCTCGGCGCTGAAGCCGGCGTTCAACTCGCTCAAGGCGCACGTCCTCTACCACCGCCTGGCCTTCGACCGACGCATGCGTCTCCACGATCGCGCGCGCTTCCTGAGCTACCTCGCGCTGCCCCGGCAGGTCGACTACGTCGAGCCGGTCTACCTGCGCCACGAGGACCGCAAGCGGGTGATCGCCTCGCTTACCCAGGACTACCGCTCCTACACGCTCCTCGCGCCGGTCGGCAACGACGAGGAGCTGGTGCGGCACTACCTCGAGCACTTCTGGCGCCAGGGGGAGGCCCTCGACCTCGCGCGAGACTACGTGCGCGAGCACACCCTCCGCCGCTGGCACGCCGAGCTGCGCATTCTGGAGGGCCTCGGTGACCCCGAGGAGAACTACTCGCTCCTCGACGACCCCTCGGGCTATCAGCGGCTCAAGGAGCGCGTCGACCTCTACTTCCTCCTCGAGAACCCCGAGACCTTCGCCGCAGAGCAGGCGGTGACCCTCGAGTTCGCGGTCAAGAACGTGACCACGCTCCTGGTCAAGGTGTTCCGGATCAACGCGCTCAACTACGCGCTGGCGCACGGCCGCGACGTCGACACCGCGATCGACCTCGACGGCCTGGTCGCCGCGCACGAGCAGGCGCTGACGTTCCCTGACGAGGCCCTGCGCCGGCGACGGGAGCGGCTCGAGCTCCCCGCCCTCGCCGAGCCGGGCACCTACGTGGTCGAGCTGATCGGCGGCGGACGCAGCAGCCGGGCGGTGATTCGCAAGGGCTGCCTGCGCTTCGTCGAGCGCGTGGGGGCCGCGGGGCACGTGCTGACCGTGCTCGACGAGCGAGACCAGGTGCTCAGCGACGCCAGCGTGTGGCTTGCCGGCCGCGAGTATTCGCCGCGCCAGGACGGCACGGTCTTGATCCCCTTCAGCGAGCGCCCCGGCCAGCGCACGATCCTCCTGCGCCACGGGAGCGTGGTCACCGTCGAGCGCCTGCAGCAGAAGGACGAGCGCTTCGAGTTCGAGGCCGGGTTCTTCGTCGAGCGCGAGCAGCTGGTCCACGAAGGCACCGCCGAGCTCGTGATCCGGCCCCGGCTCACGCTGCACGGCGAGCCGGTGAGCCTCGAGCTCCTCGAGGAGGTCGCGCTCGAGGTCCAGGCCGGCGACCTCGACGGGACCACCACCACCCAGGTCGAGCGCGGGCTGAGCTGGAGCGACGCCGAGGAGACCGTGCACGGGTTCAAGGTGCCCCCCAGGCTGCAGCAGCTGAGCTTCGTGCTCCGCGGCACGGTCAAGGGCGCCTTCGGCAAGGAATACCCGGTCTCTGCCGTCCGCTCGCTCTCGCTCAACGGGATCGAGCGCGAGGCGTGCACCACGGGCGTGCACCTCGTGCGCTCGGCCGAGGGCTACGCGCTGCACGTGCTCGGCAAGAACGGAGAGCCCCGGGTCGGCGTCGCCGTGAGCGCCCAGCTCCACTACCGCGACTACGCGCTGACCACCCACAGCCGGCTCAAGACCGACCCTCAGGGCGTCGTGCAGCTGGGGAGCCTGGCTGGGGTCGCCCGGCTCGAGGCCAACACCCCCGACGGCGGGGAGAGCGCGGTGTGGAGCCTGGCGCGCGCTCCCTGGGAGGTGCCGGACACCCTCCAGGCCCCGGCGGGGGCGAAGCTCCAGGTCCCGCACCTGGGCACCGCGGACGGGCCCGACCGCAGCGCGCTGTCGCTGCTCGAGCGGCGCGGCGCGAGCTTCGTGCGCGACGTGGCGTCGTGCGTGAGCCTGCGCGACGGCGCCTGGGTCCTGACGGATCTGCCGCCGGGGGACTACGAGCTCTTCCTCAAGGAGCCCCAGCGCGCGGTGAAGATCCGGATCACCCGGGGGAGCCCGGTCGCCGGCTGGGCCGTGGGCGCGCGCCGCCAGCTCGAGTGCTCGGCCCCGCGGGTGGTGCACCTGCCCGCCGCGGAGGTCACCCCCGACGCGGTCCGCTTCCGCGTCGCCAACGCCAGCCCCGCGACCCGGGTCCACGTCTTCGCGACCCGCTTCGTCCCGCGCGAGCACCTCGCCGACGCTTTGCTCGAGGTCCCGCGCGCGCTGCGCCGGACGGAGGTCAGTCCGCTGGAGAGCGCCTACCTCAACGGGCGCGAGCTCGGCGACGAGTACCGCTACGTCCTCGACCGGCGCCTGCAGCCGCAGTTCCCGGGGAACCTGCTCTCGCGCCCCGGCCTGATCTTGAACCCCTGGTCGCGCCAGGACACGAGCACCGAGCTCCAGGACGCCCGCGGCGGCGACGCCTTCGGCAGCTCGGCCAGCCGCAAGAGCCGCGAGGAGGGCAAGGACTTGCCCTCCCAGAAACCCTACGCCGGCGGCGGGGGCGAGCGCGCGTGCTTCGACTTCCTCGAGCACCCCGCCTGCCTGCGCAAGAACCTCCGCCCCGACGCCGAGGGCTGGGTCAGCGTGCCGCGCGCCGCGCTGCACGGGCAGACCTTGCTCCGCGCCGTCGCGGTCGACCCTCGCGGCGTCGCCGCCCGCGACGCGCTGCTCCCCGCCGCGCCCCTCGCCGGGCGCGACCTGCGGCTCTTGCTCGACTTCGAGGCCGAGGTGCCCTACGCGCAGCGGCGTGAGGTCGACCTGCTGCAGCCCGGCGACGAGCTGGTGATCGAAGACCTCGTGACCGCGAAGATGGAGCGCTACGACACCCTGCGCCGGGTGTTCGACTACTTCCTCGCCCAGGGCAGCGACTCGCGGCTCGCCGAGTTCGAGTTCCTCCTGCGCTGGCCCCAGCTCAGCGAGGAGGAGCAGCGCGAGAAATACGGGCGCTACGCTTGCCACGAGCTGCACCTGTTCTTGTTCCGCAAGGACCCGCGCTTCTTCGGCGAGGTGGTTCGCCCTTACCTGACGAACAAGCTGCACAAGACCTTCCTCGACCGCTGGCTGCTCGGCGAAGACCTCAGCCGCTACCACGCGAGCTGGGCCTTCAGCCAGCTCAACACCCTCGAGAAGATCCTCCTCGGCCGCCGGGGCGACCCGGGCCCGGTGGCGCGGCAGGTCGGCGACGTGTGCGACCTCAGCCCCCGCGACCCCGACGCCGAGGCCTCGTGGTTCCGCGCGGCCCTCGGCAACCGCGGGCTCGCGGAAGACGACCTCGGCTTCGACGCGGCGAAGAGCGCCGCTACCAGCGAGTCGCGTGCCCGGCGCGCCGCCCCCAAGGCCAAGAAAATGGCCGCGCCCATGCGCGCCATGTCCATGGCCATGCCGCCTCCGGCGCCCTCCGCGCAGGCGGCCGGCTACGGGGGCTCCATGGACGACATGATGGACATGGAGTGCCTGGCCGAGGCCGCCCTGCCCATGGAGGCCTGGGACGAGGCCGAGGAGTGCGACGACAGCGACGACTACTACATGGAGAAGGAGTCGGCCAAGCGCGACGACGTGGTCGAGCTCGGGCGCTCGAGCCTGACCGCGCTCTACCGCGCCCCGGAGAAGACCCAGGAGCTCGCCGAGCAGAACTACTACCGGGTGCTGCTCGAGCAGCAGGGCCCGGAGCTGATCACCCCCAACGCCTTCTGGCGCGACTTCGCCGCGCACCGCGAGGGCCCGTTCTGCTCGGCCCACTTCGTGCGCGCGACCAACCGGCTCTGCGAAATGCTCTGCGCCCTCGCGCTGCTCGACCTGCCCTTCGACGCCGAGAAGCCGGAGGTCAGCTTCCAGGGCGGGCGCTGCACGCTGCGCGCGGGGACCCCGTTGCTCGTGTTCCACGAGGAGATCAAGCCCACGGTCCCCGCCGAAGAGCCGGTGCCGATCCTCGTGAGCCAGAACTTCTTCCGCGCCGACGACCGCTACCGCTACGACGAGACCGGGGAGCAGCGCGACAACTACGTGCGCGACGAGTTCCTCACCCACGTCGTCTACCTGAGCCAGGTCGTGCTCACCAACCCGACCTCCTCGCCGCAGAAGCTCGAGCTGCTCCTGCAGATCCCGCGCGGGGCGATCCCGGTGGCCGCCGGCTTCCGCACTCGCGGGCGGACGCTGCTCCTGAGCTCGTATCAGACCGAGTCGATCGAGTTCGCCTTCTACTTCCCGGAGCCTGGGGAGTTCCCCTACTACCCGGCCCACGTCTCCAAGGACGAGGCGCTCGTCGCGCGCGCCGAGCCCGGGGTGCTGCGCGTGGTCTCGACCCCGAGCAAGGTCGACGAGACCTCGTGGGAGTACGTCTCTCAGCAAGGGACCCTGGAGCAGGTGCTGGCCTACCTGCAGCGGGAGAACCTCGGCCGCGTCGACCTCTCCCGCGTCGCCTGGCGGCTCAAGGAGCGCAAGGCCTACGACGCGATCCTCGGGGCGCTCGAGGCGCGCCTGGCCTACGACGCGACCCTCTGGTCCTACGCCGTGCACCACGGCGACACCCCGCGGGCCGCGGAGTTCCTCAAGCACCACGACCAGGTGGTGCGCGACCTCGGCGGCGCGTTCTTCTCGAGCTGGCTCGAGCTCGACCCGGTCGAGCGCCGCAGCTACGAGCACCTCGAGTACGACCCCCTGATCAACGCCCGGGCGCACCCCCTGGGCGGCTCGCGCGCGATCCTCAACGACCGCTTCGAGGGGCACTACCGCGCGTTCCTCGAGCGCCTGCGCTACCACCCCCAGCTCCGCGACCGCGATTGGCTCGAGGGCGTGATCTACCTCTTGCTGCAGGACCGGATCGCCGAGGCCCTCGAGGCGCTGGCGCGGGTGCGGACCGACGCCGTCGAGGCCGGGCTGCAGCTCGACTACCTGCGGGCCTACCTCGCGTTCTTCACCCGGGAGCTCGAGCGCGCCGAGCGGATCGCGAACCTGCACGCCGAGCACCCGGTGCCGCGCTGGCGCGAGCGCTTCCAGCGCGCCCTCGCGCACATCGAGGAGGCCCGCGGCGTCGCCCCCGAGCTCGCCGACCCGGGCGACCGCGACGCGCGCCAGGAAGACCAGGCCCGTCGCGAGCCGGGCTTCGAGCTCGAGGTCTCGAGCGATGGGATCCTGGTCAGCAGCAAGAACCTCGAGACCCTGACGCTGAACCTCTACCGCATGGACATCGAGCTCTTGTTCTCGCGGCAGCCCTTCGTGCAACAGGAGACCGATCAGTTCTCCTTCGTCGAGCCCAACCTCAGCGAGACCTTGCGCCTCGACTCGAGCGGCGAGACCCGGGTCGAGGTCCCCGAGGAGCTCGCCGGACAGAACCTCGTGGTCGAGCTCGTCGGCGTCGGCCGGCGTGAGGCCAAGGTGCACTACGCCAACCGACTGCGCGTCCAGCTCGCGCCCAACATGGGGCAGCTCTCGGTGGCGGCTCGCGAGAGCGGAGCCCCCGAGGTCGGCGTCTACGTGAAGGTCTACGCCCGCCGCCGCGGCGGAGAGACGCGCTTTTACAAGGACGGCTACACCGACCACCGCGGGCGCTTCGACTACGCGTCGCTGAGCACCGACGACCTCGACGCGACCGAGCGCTTCGCGATCCTCGTGCTCAGCGACGAGCGCGGCGCCGTGATCCGTGAGGCCGCGCCGCCGGCGCGCTAGGAGCGAGCATGCACCCCACCGAGCGCGCCGCCTTGCTGGCCACCCTCGAGACCCACGCCCCCGCCGACGACGCCGAGGCGCGCGACCTGGCCCGGGTCCGCGCCCTGGTCCGCGAGGGCGCAGCCCCGACCTCCCGGGCCGAGTTCGCGCCGGGGCACCTCACGGCCAGCGCGGTCCTGGTCAATCCGGAGCGCACGGCCACGCTCCTGATCAAGCACGCGAAGCTCGGGCTGTGGCTGCAGCCCGGCGGACACTTCGAGCCAGGCGAGGTCGAGGCCGAAGAGGCGGCCCTGCGCGAGGCCCTCGAAGAGACCGGGCTCCGCGGGCGCCGCGGGCGCCTGCTCGACGTCGACGTGCACGTGATCCCGGCGCGCAAGGACGAGCCGCAGCACGAGCACTTCGACCTGCGCTTCCTGGTCGAGGTCCCCGCCAGCGGCGAGCGCGTGGGCGACGGCGCCGAGGCCGTGCGCTGGGTCACCCCCGCGGAGTTCGCCGGCTACGACCTGGACCCCGGGCTGCGCCGCGCC